>DASYUP010000463.1:0-3251 GCA_036001185.1 Thermoanaerobaculia bacterium | reverse complement strand
GCTCAGCGGCGACGCCGGCATCGGCGAGCAGCTCACCGGCTGGTACGCCCAGGCGGGCTACGACGTGCTGAGCCGGCGCGGCAGCGGCGGTCAGCTCATCCCCTACCTGCGTTACGAGCGCCTCGACACCCAGCACGCGGTGCCCCGCGGCTTCGCGCGCAACCCCGCCAGCGACCGCCGCATCCTCACCTACGGCGTGCAGTACAAGCCCATCGAGCAGGTGGTGCTCAAGCTCGACTTCCAGGACGAGAGGAACGAGGCGAGCAGCGGGCTGGACCAACTCAACCTCGGAGTGGGCTACGTCTTCTAAGGCGCCCACCTCGTCATGACGTTTCTGGTGCCGCTGGCCCTGGCGGCTCTCGTGGCGCTCACCCTGGCGGCGCCGGCGGGCGGGCGCGTCCTGCTCTCGCAGCAGGACGCGCTCGCCCTCGCCTTCCCCGGCTGCGACGTGCAGCGCGCGACGGTCTACCTCAGCGCCGCGCAGGTGGAGCGCGCCGGCCGCCTCGCCGGCGAGCCGGTGCGCAGCGCGCTCGTGCCCACCTACGCGGCCCGCTGTGGCGGCAAGCCCGCGGGTACCGCCTACTTCGACGCCCATCCCGTGCGCACGCTGCCGGAGACAGTGATGGTGGTGGTGAGCGCCGACGGTCGGGTGCGCCGCGTCGAGGTGCTGTCGTTCGACGAGCCTGCCGACTACCTGCCGCGGCACCCCTGGTACGACCAGTTCGAAGGCCGCGCCCTCGACTCCGAGCTGCGGCTCAAGCGCGGCATCAGGCCGGTGACCGGCGCCTCGCTCACCGCCCGCGCCACCACCGGGGCGGTGCGCCGCGTCCTCGCCCTGCATCAGGTGATCGCCGAGGCGGCGGGCACGCCGGCCGCGGCGACCCCGAAGCCGGCGCCGACTCTAAGGCCGGCGGCCACGCCGGCGCCCACCGCGCGGCCGACTGCCGCTCCGCAACACCGGCGTCCGGGGACCGGGCGATGAAGCGCTGGGAGGCCTGGTCGGTTCACCTCTCCAGCCTGCTGGTCGGCGCCACCGGCATCGCCTACGCCTGGATGCGCTACCTCCTACCGCCCGTCGACCCCTACTCGTCGGTGGGTCATCCGCTGCAGCCGGCGGTGCAGCACGGCCACGTGCTGGTGGCGCCCCTGCTGGTCTTCGCCACCGGCATCATCTGGAAGAACCACGTGTGGGCGCACTGGAGCAAGGGCGTGCCGCAGCGGCGCCGCAGCGGCCTCGCCCTGCTGCTGGCGCTGGTGCCGATGGTGGTCTCCGGCTACCTGCTGCAGACGACCGTCGACGAGGAGTGGCGGCGCGTCTGGGTGATCGTCCACCTCACCGCCTCGGCGCTTTTCCTCGCCGGCTACGCCGGGCACCTGGGAGCGGCGATCGTCGCCTGGGTGAGCAGGCGACGGCGCGGCGAGCCGGCGGCGAGCGCCGCGCTCCTGCGATAACCTACCGGCCGCCCGCCGCCGGCGGCCACCCATGCAACCGGAGACGCTCCCCCCCAGCAACGGCGAGCCGATCCGCTACACCCTGACCTTCCCGGCGCCGGAGACGCACTACGTCGAGGTCGAGGCCTCGATCCCCACCGGCGGCGCGCCGCAGCTCGAGCTCTTCCTGCCGGTGTGGACGCCGGGCTCGTACCGCGTCCGCGACTACCCGCGCCACCTCGAGGCGCTGCGCGTCGAGAGCTACGGCGGCAACCCGCTGCGCCTCGAGAAGGTGCGCAAGAACCGCTGGCGGGTGACCACCTGGGGGGCGCCGCGCGTCCACCTCATGTACCGCCTCTACGGCCGCGAGCTGACGGTGCGCACCAACTTCATCGACGCCGACTTCGCGCTGATCAACGGCGCCGCCACCTTCCTCACCCTCACCGAGCCCGGCCCGCGCGTGCACGAGGTGGCGGTGGTGCTGCCCAAGCCCTGGCGCGAGGCGATCACCAGCATGCCTTCCTCGGCGCAGGGTGGACCCTTCCTCTTCCACGCCCCCGACCACGACACGCTCGTCGATTCGCCGATCTACTGCGGCTCGCCGATGACGTACCGCTTCGAGGTGGAAGGCGTGCCGCACGTGTTGGTCAACGAGGGCGAAGACGGGGTGTGGAACGGGCCGCGCTCCGCCGCCGACGCGGAGAAGATCGTGCGCGCGGCTCACCGCCTGTGGCGCACCATGCCCTACCCGCGCTTCCTCTTCATCAACCTCATCACCGAGGCGAGCGGCGGGCTCGAGCACCAGGACTCGACGGTGCTGATGACCAGCCGCTGGAAGTCGCGCCGGCGCGAGGGCTACCTCGAGTGGCTGAGCCTCGTCGCCCACGAGCACTTCCACGCCTGGAACGTCAAACGCCTGCGGCCGGCCGAGCTCGGCCCCTTCGACTACGACCAGGAGACCTACACCCGGAGCCTGTGGGTGGCGGAGGGGATCACCTCCTACTACGACGACCTGCTGGTGCACCGCGCCGGCCTCTCCAGCCGCGACGAGTACCTGCGCGACTTCTCGAAGACCCTGCGCGCCCTGCAGAAGACTCCCGGGCGGCGGACGCAGACCCTCGAGGCCGCCTCCTTCGATACCTGGATCAAGTACTACCAGCCCGATGAGAACAGCCCCAACAGCGCCATCAGCTACTACATCAAGGGCGCCGCGGTGGCCTTCCTCCTCGACGCCCGCATCCGCCGCGGCAGCGCCGGCGACAGGAGCCTCGACGACGTCATGCGCCTCGCGTGGCAACGCCACGCCGGCGAGCGCGGCTTCACCGCCGCCGAGTTCGAGGCCCTGGCCGCGGAGGTGGCCGGCGAGGACCTCACCGCCTTCTTCGATGCCACCGTCCGTGGCACCGAAGAGCTCGACTTCGCCACCGCCCTCGAGTGGCTCGGCCTGCGCTTCGGCGAGGAGCCGGTGGCCGGCGCGCCGCCGTCGCCGACGCCCCCGGAGCCCGAGGGCGAGCGCGCGGCCACCGCCACGCCGGCCCCCGCCGTCGCCCCGCCGCCGCCGCCGCCCGAGAAGGCGGGGTGGCTGGGCGCGCAGACGCGGCTCGACAACGGCCGGCTGCTGGTCACCGAGGTGCGACGGGGCACGCCGGCGTTCGAGTACGGCCTGTCGGTCGACGACGAGCTACTCGCCATCGACGACTTCCGCGTGCCCGCCGACAAGCTCGCCGAGCGCCTCGCGGCGTACCGTCCCGGCGATCAGGTGACGCTGCTGGTGGCGCGGCGCGAGCGGCTACGTCGCCTCTCCGTCACCCTCGGCATCG
>DASYUP010000462.1:0-1514 GCA_036001185.1 Thermoanaerobaculia bacterium | reverse complement strand
GCCGAAGTTGGTGAGGAAGTCGGAGCCGTCGTAGATGAAGCGATTGCTCCACGGCTGGCCGGCCGGCAGGCCGGTGGCAAAGGGCTGCCAGCTGGCACAGATGTCGGCGGTCGGGTACTGGTAGCGGTGGCCGGCGGTGGCGGACAAGCCGGTCAACGTCGAATACGGGGTACCGTCCTTGAAGGCGATGTCGCCGCCGTCGCAGCAGGTCAGCTTGTCCCAGTCGAGGAACTCGTTGGGGCCGCGCATGACGCCGTTGTCCTGGGTGCCGATGTAGTAGCGGCCGCCGTCCCAGACGCCGCCCGGCACCGCGTTCACCGTCAGGTGGTAGATCTGGGAGACGACGATCCAGCGGTTGCCGAGGTCGGAGAAGTTCGACCCCGTGTCGGTCGACTTGAAGACGCCGCCGTCGTTGGCCACGAAGACCGTCGGCCAGACGACGAGGATGGCGTGGACGTCCTCGTGCAGGGCGCCGTTGGGGTTGTCACCGCTGCCATCCCAGCTCATCCCGCCGTCGAGCGAGCGGAACAGCTCCCGGGCGTTGGAGCCGGTGAGGACGCGATTGCCGGCCGACTGGTCGACGGCGATGGCGTTGTTGTAGTTCATCTGGCCACCGGCTGCCGGGATGTTCACCTCGGCCCAGCTGTCGCCGAAGTCGTCCGAGCGCCAGATGCCCTCCCAGCTGTTGTCGGCGGCGGCGACGTTGGCATAGAGCGTCTCGTGCACCGACAGTCGCGAGGCGGCGAGGGTGATGCGCGACAGGGCGGCGCTGGCGCCGGGCAGGTCGAGCGGCAGCCAGCTGCCGGGGTCGCCGCCGGTGGTGCTGCGCTGCAGCTCGCCGCCGGTGGTGGTCTGGTTGGTGCTGTAGGTGGCGGCGACAATCTCGAAGGCGGAGCCGAAGATCGGCGCATGGAGGGCGAGGTCCGAGAAGCGCCCCGGGAGGGCCTTCTCCCACATGGACCCGTAGGTCTGCGAGCGGTAGACGCCGAGGTCGGTGGCGACGAAGATGACGTCCTGGTTGGCGATCTGCGGGAAGAGGATGATCTTCGAGATCCAGGCCGGGTTCTCGCTGCCCGCGAACGTCACGCGCGACCAGTGCGCTCCGTCGTCGATCGAGCGGTACAGCAGGCCGAGGCTCGGCGCCCCGGGTCCCGAGACGCCGTCCGCCTTGTTGCCGGTGCCGATCCAGACGTGGCCGGCCTTGGTCGGATGCGAGGCGATCGCCGAGACCGAGGGGTGCGGCAGGTCGTCGACGACGTTGGCCCAGGCGCCGCCGCCGTTGCTCGATTTCCAGAGCCCGCCGCTGGCGCTGCCGGCGTAGAGGATGTTGGTGTCGTGGAAGTCGCGCTCGAGGCTGATGATGCGGCCCGAGAGCTTGCCTGGCGATCCTCCCGGGCAGACGCCACCCTCGCCGAAGGGACCGATCGACACCCAGGCGGGCATCGCTTTGGCCCCCTTGGCCCCCGCCGCGACCCGGCTGCCCAGGGGCTCGAGGGATCCTGCTTGCTCGAGGA
>DASYUP010000461.1:0-3076 GCA_036001185.1 Thermoanaerobaculia bacterium | reverse complement strand
GCGCTACGACGGCGGCGACACCGTGGCGATCACCGCCACCGTGGTCAACGCCGGCGCCACGTTCGACGGCACCCTGCGGCTCGGCATCGAGGACAGCCTCGGTGCCGAGGTCACCACGCTCTCCGAGCAGACGATCACTCGGCTCGGCCACGGCGAGCGCCTGCCGGTGGCTCGCTCGTGGCCGGCGAGCGGCGTCTTCGCCGGCACCTACCAGGCCCACGCCCACTTGTTGGCCAGCGACGGCAGCGAGATCGCCCAGGCGACCGCGCCGTTCGAGGTCGGCGAGCGGATCTTCCTCTCGGCCACCGTGGCCTCCGATCGTCCGAGCTACCAGGTCGGAGACCCGGTGCGCCTTTCCGGCCGGGTGCGGTTCGATGCCGGCAACGCCATCCTCAGCGGCGCCGAGGCACACCTCCTCGTCCTGCGCGCCGACGACTCCGTGTTGCGCGAGTGGACGCAGCCGCTCGGCGACCTGCTGCCGGGCGCCACGGCGACTGTTGCGCAAACGCTTGCGACGACGGGCCAGGTAGCCGGCTCGTATCGCGTTCGAGTGGAGGTGCGGCGCGGTGGCGCCACGCTCGCCAGCGCCGAGGCACCCTTCGCGCTCACCCTGACGCCCCCGGCGTTCACCGGATCCCTGACCCTGTCGAGCGTCCAACCGGCCATCGGCGAACCGCTCGTGGCGTCGTACCAAGTGACGAACGTCGGCGGCGAGGGCGCCACGGCCGTGCCGGTCCGCGTGCGGCTGATCGACCCTGACCGCGATGCCGAGCTCGCACGCTCCGCAGTGACGGTCGATCTGCCAGGAGGCGGCGGCCACCACGCGGGCAGCGCCACATTCTCCACCGAGGCGCTGGGTCTCGATTCCTATCTCGTCGTCCTCGAGGCCGACCGTACGGTCGGCGGTGTCACCTCGACCCTCGTCCTCGACGCCGAGAGCTTCGCCACTGCCGACCGCACGCCGCCGCTGGCCACTCTGCTGCGTCCCACCGCGGGCGCGCTGCTCGGTCGCGATCTGCAGGCGCGGGCGACGGCCATCGACCTGCACTCTGCGGTGGCGGAAGCTGCAGTGGCGGTCGACGGTGGCGCCTGGCAGCAGCTCGTCCTCGAGGACGTCACCCTGGGCGCGTGGCGAGGCACACTGGCGTCGCTGACCGAAGGCCCCCACACCGCGCGCTTGCGAGCCCGCGACGCGTGGGACAACGAGACCCTGACGCCGGAGACACCTTTCGAGGTCGACCTCACGCCGCCCGTCATCACGGTGAGCGGGGTCGCTGCGGGCGGCGTGTACACCACTGCCGTGGCGCCCGTGGTGGAAGTCACCGACCTCCACCCCGGCTGGACGATCGTGACGCTCGATGGCGCCACCATCGCTTCAGGGACGGCGGTCGACGAGGATGGCCCCCACGTCCTGCAGGTGGTAGCCGAGGATGCCGCGGGCAACCGCGCGACCTCCGAGGTGCCCTTCACGCTCAACCTGGGGACTGCAGTGCCGTCGGTTTCCATCGCCGATGCGTCGGTGGGGGAGGGCACTGGCACCGACTCGACGCTGGCCTTCGTGGCTACGCTGTCGGCGGCCAGCAGCGACCCGATTACCGTGACCTACCAGACCGTGCCCGGCTCGGCGCTCGCGGGCACGGACTTCACCGCTGCCTCGGGCAGCCTGACCTTCGCGCCCGGCACCACCAGCGCCACCGTACCGGTGGCGGTCGCCGGCGACGCCCTCGACGAGCTCGACGAGACCCTCACGCTCGAGCTGTCCGCCCCGCAGGGCGCCACGCTTGCTCGCGCCACCGCCACGGGGACCATCGTCGACGACGACGATCCACCGCGCCTTGCCATCGGGGATGCCACGGTCGGCGAGGGTGACAGCGGCACGCGGACCCTGACCTTCCCGGTCACGTTGTCGGCCGCCAGCGGGCTGCCGGTGAGCGTCCACTTCGCCACCGCCGACGGCACGGCGGCCGCCGGCGCCGACTACACGAGCGCCTCCGGCTCGCTGACCTTCGCGCCCGGCGAGGTGACGGCCAACGTCGTCGTCTCGGTCCTCGGCGACCTCACCGACGAGGACGACGAGCGCTTCACTGTCGTGCTCTCGGCGCCGGTGGCGGCCGGGCTTGCCGATGCCGAGGCGACGGGGACGATCGTCGACGACGACACCGCGGTGGTCAGCATCGCCGACGCCACGGTGGCCGAGGGCAACAGTGGGCAGACCGCCACCACGCTCACCGTGACGCTCTCGGCGCCCAGCGCCTTCGAGGTGGCGGTGGCCTGGAGCACGGGCGACGGCGAAGCGCTCGCCGGCGCCGACTACGTGGCGGCGACCGGCACTCTCACCTTCCCGCCGGGCAGCACCAGCAAGACTCTCGAGGTCAGCGCCCTCGGCGACCTGCTCGACGAAGCGGACGAGACCTTCCGCGTCGCCCTCGGCACGCCCACCCGCGGCTCTCTCGCCGACGGGGAAGGGCGGGTCACCATCGTCGACGACGACGCCGAGCCGGCGCTGAGCATCGCTGACCTCGCGGTGACCGAAGGCGACACCGGCACGGCGACTGCCACGCTGACCCTCTCGCTCTCGGCCGCCAGCGGGCGCGAGGTACGGGTCGCCTACTCGACCGGCGGCGGCACCGCCACCGCCGGCGCGGACTACGTCGCCACCTCGGGCACGGCCGTGCTGCCGCCAGGTGTCACCACCGCCAGCGTGACCGTGCCCGTGCTCGGTGACCAGCTCGTCGAGCCCGACGAAACCTTCGAAGTGCGCCTGTCGGCGCCGGTGGCAGCCACGCTCGCCGACGGCGTCGGCGTCGTCACCATCCACGACAACGACCTCGCCACGCTCGCCGTCGCCGACGTCAACGTCGTCGAGGGCAACAGCGGCACTACGCCGGCGGTGTTCACCATCACCCTGTCGCAGGCGCTGGCGGTGCCGGTCTCCGTGGCGGCCAGCACCACCGACGGCACCGCGCTCGCCGGCGTCGACTACCAGACAACCAACACCAGCGTCACCTTCGCGCCCGGCGAGACGACGCGCACCGTTGCCGTGCCGGTCCTCGGCGACCAGCTCCTCGAGCCCAAC
>DASYUP010000460.1:0-2581 GCA_036001185.1 Thermoanaerobaculia bacterium | reverse complement strand
AGAGGGGCCCGGCGAGGGGCACCACTCGTTGTCGGCCTCTTTGCCCTCTGGGCAGGTTTGGTGCTCGGGGGTTGTCGCCAGGACATGCACGACCAGCCGCGCTACGAGCCGCTGGAGGCGTCGAAGTTCTTCGCCGACGGCATGTCCTCCCGCCAGTTGCCGGAGGGCACGGTGGCGCGCGGGCACCTCGACGCCGATCCGGTGCTCTACACGGGCAAGACCGCCGGCGGCCAGGTCGCCGCGGCGCCGCCGATGGCGGTCTCGCGGCCGCTGCTCGAGCGCGGCCGCCAGCGCTTCGACATCTACTGCTCGCCCTGCCATGGGCGGCTGGGCGACGGCACCGGCATGGTCGCCCGCCGCGGCTTCAAGCAGCCGCCGTCGTTCCACGAAGACCGCCTGCGCAACGAGCCGGTGGGCTACTACTTCGACGTCATCACCCACGGCTTCGGCGTCATGCCGAGCTACGCCGCCGCGGTGCCCCCCGCCGATCGCTGGGCCATCGCCGCCTACATCCGCGTGCTGCAGCTGTCGCAGCGCGCCCACCTGGCCGACCTGCCGCCGGCCGACCGGCAGGCGCTGATGGCGCTGCCGCCGGTGGCGGGAGCGCCCGGCGCCGGCGCCCCCGGCCACTGAGGTCGCGAAGCGATGGAACCGACGAGCCCCACCGCCGAGAGCTTCGCGCCGCCGCCGGGCCTGCGCCGGCTGCAGGTGCCCTTCCTGATCGCCGCGGTGGCGGGCCTGGCGCTCACCGCCCTCGGCTTCGTCGTCGATCGCCGGCACTTCTTCCAGGCCTGGCTGGTGGCATGGCTCTTCTGGCTCAGCGTCGCCCTCGGCTGCCTGGGGCTCGCCATGCTGCATCACCTGTCGCGCGGCGCCTGGGGGCTGATGGTGCGCCGGCCGCTGGAGGCGGCGACGCGCACGCTGCCGCTGCTCGCCGTGCTCTTCCTGCCGCTGCTCGCCGGGATGCGCGAGCTGTTCGTCTGGAGCGGCGCCGGCCACGGCGAGGCCGCCGCCGGCGGCGAGCAGCAGCTCCACAACGCGGCCTACCTCAACGTCCCCTTCTTCATCGGCCGCGCCGCCTTCTACTTCGTCGTCTGGGTGGCGCTCGCCTGGTCGCTGTCGCGCCTGTCGCGGCGCCAGGACCAGACCGCCGACCCGGCGCTCTTCCGCCGCATGCAGGCGATCTCCGCGGCCGGCTTCCTGCTGCTCGCCTTGACCGGCACGTTCGCCGCCATCGACTGGCTGATGTCGCTCGACCCACACTGGCAGTCGAGCCTCTACGGCCTCTGGTACTTCGCCGGCCTCGGGCTGTCCGGCCTCACCTTCATCGTCGTGGTCGCCAACTGGCTGGCGCAGCGGTCGCCGATGGCAGGGGTGCTGCGGCCGCAGCACTTCCACGACTACGGCAAGCTCTTCTTCGCCTTCACCATGTTGTGGGCCTACCTCTCCTTCTCCCAGTTCCTGCTCATCTGGGCCGGCAACCTGCCGGAGGAGATCCCCTTCTACACGCGGCGCATGCACGGCGCCTGGGCGGTGGTCTCCGCCTTCCTCGTCCTCGCCCACTTCGTGCTGCCCTTCCTCATCTTGCTCTCCGCCGACATCAAGCGGCGCGGCCCGACCCTGGTCAAGGTGGCGGTCTGGATGCTGGCGATGCGCTGGCTCGACTACTTCTGGAACGTCGCGCCGACGCTGCAGGCGGTGCGCCCGACCGCCAGCGTCTGGGGCGGGCTGTGGATCGACCTCGCCGCCGTCGTCGGCATGGGCGGCGTCTGGCTCTGGTTCTTCGTCCGCCAGCTCGCCGGCCGCCCGCTGCTGCCGGTGAACGACCCGTTCCTGCCGGAGGTGCTGGCCCATGAGTGACCGCCTCGGGCCCACCGCCGAACCGGCACCTGCCGCGCCGCGCGCGCCGGCCACCGCCCACGAGCAGCCCTACGTGCACCCCTCCGAGGCGGTCGAGTTCGATCGCGAGATCCAGTACCACCAGCTGATCTGGATGGGTGTCGCCCTGCTCGGCATCGCTCTCGTCTCGGCGGTGCTCGTCTTCTTCATGCTGCGCGGCTTCGTCCACTGGCGCGCCGCCACCCAGACGCCGCCGCCGGTGATGGCGCCGGTGCAGCAGGAAGTGCCGGGGCCGAAGCTGCTGGCGCGGCCGGAGCGCGAGCTGGCGCGGGTACGGCAGGAGGAGAACGAGCGGCTCTCGACTTACGGCTGGGTGGACACCGCCGCCGGGGTCGCCCGCATCCCCGTCGAGCGGGCCATCGACCTGGTGGCGGCGCAGGGGCTGCCCGCCGCCGCGCCTGCTGCCTCGCCGGCCGCCGTGCCAGGCGTGGCGCCGGCTCCGACCGCGGCCCCTGCCGCCGCGACAATCGCCCCCGCCCCCACTCCCGCGGGAGCGCCGCATTGATGCGCGCCCCGCGCCACCGCGCCGCGCTCGCCACCGGCCTCGTCGCCGCGCTGACCCTGCCCTTCGCCGGCGCCGCGCGCGCCGACGACCCCGTCGCCTCGGTGCTGCCGCCGGCGCTGCGCGACGTCGGCATCGACCAGCAGGTGGGAAAGGCGCTGCCGCTCGACGTCCGCTTCA
>DASYUP010000459.1:0-2626 GCA_036001185.1 Thermoanaerobaculia bacterium | reverse complement strand
GCGGGCGCGGGCCGCCGACCCTCACCTAGCCGCGAACGGCCCGTGCCCGTTCGACCCATGAGCGCGGCTTCGCGCGCTTGCGGTGCGGCAGCTGCCGCAGCGAGCTGCTCGTTGCCTTCTCCTGCCAGCGCCCGAGGGTTGTGTCCGTCGTGTGCCGCCAAGCGCGGGGCCCTCCGGCGCCGACACCCGCTCCGCAGCCGCCCGGCCGCTGATCGATCGCACGCGCCGACCGCGCGTCAGTGAGGCGGAGGGTTTCGCATGCGATCGACCTACGTGCGGCTGCTCGTCGGAGCCTGCCTTGGGCTCGCTTCCCTTCCTGCGCACGCCGCCGAGCTGCCGGCTCCACGCCTGATAGCCGACTTCGTGCCCGGGGTCGCGACCGTGCCCTTCCGTTGGGAGCCGTATCCGCTCGCCGCCGCCGGCGGGCGCATGCTGTTCACCGTCTACCTGGCGAACGGCAGCACCGAGCTATGGAGTAGCGACGGCACTTCGCAGGGCAGCGAGCGCATCCTGCCGGCGGATGCCGGCTACGTCGATTTCGCCTGGGAGCAGGGCGACGAGGCCGGAGTGCTGGTCGAGCAGGGGGACGGTGCGGCGCTGCTCCGCACCGATGGAACGGCGGCTGGCACCGTTGCCGTCGCCACCTGGCCCGGCGCAGACATGGTCGGGTGGTACGGCCGCGGCGATGGGCGAACGTGGATTGCCCCCTGTTACGAGGCCGCCGCCGACTACGCGGCCGACCGCTGCGAGCTGTGGAAGGTCGACGACGGTGCGTCCGCTGCCGAGAAGCTCGCCGCCGACCTTCCCCTGGAGTACCAGTGTTGCTCGGACATGGAGCAACCGACGGTCGATGGACGGCTCTTCTTCTTCACGGTCGAGAACGGCGACACCAGGCTGTGGCGATCGGACGGCACGGCGGCGACCACCGTGGCGCTCGCGCAATTGCCACCGGAGAGCTTTGTGTATTGGCTGGGCCGCAGCGGACGACGCGTCTTGTTCGGGGTGGACCTCGCCGACGGCGGCTCGCAGGTGTGGAGCAGCGACGGCACCGCGGAGGGTACGCGAGCGATGATCCCGCTGCCAACGGACCCTTGGCCGGCTGGGTGGGATTGGTATTACCGCAAGCAAGGTCCGTTCTTCTTCACCGCCCACGACCCGGCGACGCGCACCACCGTCCTCTGGGCCGTCGGTCCGGCGGGCAAGGCCAGGCGGCTCGGCTCCTTCGCGCAGATCGAGGGTGACCTCCACGCCATCGGCGCCGGCCCCACGACTCGCTACGTCTTCGCCGCGGCGAGACATCCACCGGCGCCCGGCGAGCAGGCGCACCTGCGTCTCTGGATCACCGATGGCACGCCGGCCGGCACCATGGAGCTGCGCGGCATCCCGGGCGGGCCGCTCCTCGTCGAGCACACATGGGGGATCGCCGCGGGTCGCCTCTATTTCACTGCCAGCGATGGCCGTACCGGTGTCGAGCCGTGGACGACCGACGGGACCGGCGCCGGCACACGCCAGGTCGCCGATGCCTGCCCCGGACCTTGCAGCTCGCGGCTGAATGGTATCGCCTCGATCGGCGCGACCGCGCTCTTCATCGCCGATCGCGGCGGCGAGCCGATGTTGTGGCGCAGCGATGGGACGAGCGCATCGCCGGTGGTACCGCTCACCGGCGATACCGCCGTCTTCAGCTCCGCAGGCGACCCATTCGGGCCGGTGGTGGGTAGGCACGCGTTCCTCACCGTGGGCGCTGCCGACGGCTTCGCACTGTGGGCCACCGACGGCACCGCCGCGGGCACCGGACCAGTCATTCCGGGCGCCACCGCCCCGCTGGGTTCCGACCCGGCGCCGCTCGCGGTGTCGGCGCAGACGCTGCTGTTCGCCGCCGTCGATCCGCTCGACCCCGAGCGCCGCCGGCTGTATCTGCAATGGCGGGACGAGCCGCTGCCGGCAGGCGTGCGGCTGCCGGAGTACGTGCAGCCTACTTCCGGCGTCGTCGACGACGGCCGGCGACTGGCGCTTTTCGTCGCCGGCTCGCAGCTCTGGGCGACCGACGGCACCGCCGGCGGTACCGTCCAGCTCACCGCCTTCGGCGCCCTGGCGCTCACCGGCGACAAGTACCACGACGATTGCGACGACACGGTCGAGCCGCCGCAGCGCTTCGGCGACCGCTGGGTCTTCATCGCCGACGTCTGCTTCGACGGCGCGCAGCTCTGGTCGACGGATGGCACCCTCGCTGGGACGCACCGCACGGGCGTGTTGCCGGACGGTGCCGTCGCGCCAGTCCAGCTCGGCGATGCGGTGTTCTTCCTCGCCCCCGTCCAGTCCGACGACGGTGCGGAGGAGCCGCAGCTCTTCCGCCGCGCGCTCGCCGGCGGCGAGACCGTGCAGCTCACGCGGCGCGCCGGCGGCTTGCCTTTCTTCGCTCCGCGTTTGGCGGCGCCCGCGCTGGGGCGTCTCTTCTTCACCGTCGCGAACGGCGACGACCGCGAGCTGTGGGTCTCCGACGGCACTGCCGCGGGCACTGGCGCCATCGCCGTCGCGCCGGACGGCGCGCCGCTCGTGAACGTGAGGAGGGTCGTCGCGGGCTCCGGCTTCGCGCTGGCGTGGACGGGGCTGCCCGGTCTGCCAGAAG
>DASYUP010000458.1:0-5463 GCA_036001185.1 Thermoanaerobaculia bacterium | reverse complement strand
CGGGTCGTCCTGCGAGCCCCAGTTGCCCTGGCCGTCGACGAGCGGGTAGCGGAACGAGAACGGCTGCGCCATCAGCACCATCGCCTCGTAGCAGGCGGTGTCGCCGTGGGGATGGAACTTGCCCAGCACGTCGCCCACGGTGCGCGCCGACTTCTTGTACTTGGCGGCCGCCGACAGCCCGAGCTCCGACATCGCGTAGACGATGCGCCGCTGCACCGGCTTGAGCCCGTCGGCGAGGGCCGGCAGGGCGCGGTCGAGGACGACGTACATCGAGTAGTCGAGGTACGCCTTCTCGGTGAAGGTGGCGAGCGGCACCCGCTCGATGTCGGGCGGCGCGGGCGGTGGCGCGGCGTCGTTGCCGCGCGCGGACTTGGAGGCCCTGGCCATGGCGGCGCGGATGGTAACAGGTAGGTGCTCCCTGGGCGGATAGCGAGCTGGCGAACGATCTGTAGGCCCCGCGTGAAGCGCGCGACCAACGAGATGGCGTCCGCCGCGCATTGATCATGAGAGTCCGCTCGACCGGCTTGAGCCCGTCGCGAGCGCCGGCACGGCGTGATCGAGGACGACGTACATCGAGTAGTCGAGGTACGCCTTCTCGGTGAAGGCGGCGAACGGCACGCGATCGATGCCCGGGGGGCGCCGGGGGGGAGGCGGCGGCGCGGCGCCGTTGCCAGGCGGCGACTTGGAAGCCCTGGCCATGGCGGCACGGATGGTAGGGGCGCCCAGCAGGTGGCCGAGGTTTCTTGGCCACGGTTCAAGGGTGAACCTATAGCCGCGCCGGCCGCACACATGGGATGGCGATGGCGCACGTCCGTGCCGCCACAAAGGAGGCGATGATGAAGCAACGTCGACTACGGTCCTGCCTCTCGGCTGCTACAACCGCTGCTCTACTGGTACTGGCGGCACCACCCGTCGGCGCCCACGAAGACGAAGAAGGCACCGAACGCGAAGAGCTCAACTCTCGCCGCCCGGAAGCGTGGACGATGCGCCACTTCGCCGCCGCGACGCAGTCGACCGGAGTGAGCGCCCCGATCAGCCGACGTCTTGGCAGCTTCGAGCTCGGCTTGGAGACCGACAGCATCCCTTACCTCTCGGCGGCGCAACGGACCGTCGGCTTCAACGGCACCAAGGAAGAAGATCTGAATCGCACACCCGTGATTGCACGGCCGCATGCCGCGATCGGCCTCGGACGAGGCTTCTCGCTCGTTGCAGACTGGGTGCCACCGATCCGGGTCCATGGATCGACGGCGAACGTGGTCACCGTCGCCCTCGAACGCCCCCTGTTGCAGACCGACACTTGGACCATCGGCGCCCGAGTAGGCGCCGGCAGCGGCCGCCTGCGTGGTGACTTCACCTGTCCCCAGGCCGCGGCCGCGGCAGGTGACGATCCGGTGCGCAACCCGTCCCAGTGCTTGCGGGCGTCAGACGACGTGCAGAGCTACCACTGGAAGAACGTCGCCGTGGTGGTCTCGCACGCGCTGACGCCGTCGCTCCAGGCGTACGCCTCCGCCAGCTTGTGGAAGCAGGACGCAATCTTCCGTGTTCACGCGCTGCTCGAGGACGAGGAGGATCAGGACCGGCTCGCCTTTGCCGGCAGCGATCGCGGCGCCGCGCTCGGCCTCGACTGGTCGCGCGGGCTCTGGCACGTCGGCACCGAGGTCTTCTACTCCCCCCTGGACGTCATTCGCGACCCGAGCGGCCGCGGGCCCTCCGAGCGGGACGACTTCTGGAACATCCGTCTGAAAACGAGCTACCGGTTCCGCTGATCCGCGCTCGCACGACCCTCCCCGCGCTATCGGCGGGTGTTGAATCTCAAAGCGCGCGACCCGCCGCGCCAAGCGCGCCTGGTGAACCTCCTACTGTTCGCGAACCAGCTAAAGAGCCACGAAAGCACCAGCGGTCGGTTGAGGGCCGACGGCCGTGGTCACCGCACCAGCCGCCGCAACCGCTGCGACCCCGCCCGGCTGGCGACGATCTCCCTGCCGTCGCGCAAGGTGACGAGGAGGCGGCGGTCGTCGATGGGCTGCAGGTGGGCGATGGCGGCGAGGCTCACCAGGTGGGCGCGGTGGATCTGCTCGAAGTGGCGGGGATCGAGCAGTGCGGCGAGCTCCCTGAGCGTAACGCGGACGAGGACGCTGTCGTGCGCCGTCAGCACCCGCGTGTACTCGCCGCTGGTCTCGGCGCGCACGATGTCGGCGGTGGCGATGGGAACGATGCGGTTGCCCTTGCGCGCGAAGAAGCGCTCGAGCGGTGCCGCCGCGGCGGCCAGCGCGCGCTCGACGGCCGGTGGGCCGCCGTCGGTGCCGACGCGACGCGCCGTCACCCGGCGGATCGCCGCCAGCAGGCGCTCGCTGCCGAACGGCTTGACCAGGTAGTCGACGGCCCCCAGCTCGAAAGCCGTCACGGCGTAGCTCTGATGAGCGGTGGTGAACACCACCTCGGGGCGGCAGTGAATGCGTCGCAGCACGGCGATGCCGTCGAGCTCGGGTAGCTGCACGTCGAGCAGCACCAAGTCGGGCTCGGCGGCGTCGATGCGCGCCACCGCCTGCAGCCCATCCGCCGCCTCGGCGACTACCTCGACCTCGGGAGCCCGTTGCAGGTAGGCCAGCAGATTGGCGCGGGCCTGCGGCTCGTCCTCGACGACGACGCAGCGCAGGGGCCGGCTCACTCCGCCTCCCGGTCCGCGTCGAGACTGCCGGCGATGCGGATCACCGCCCGCCAGCCTCCCAGCGACGGCGAGCGCCCGAGCTCCAACGCCGCACGCTCGCCGTAGAGTGCCGCCAGCCGGTCGCGCAACAGCGCCAGGCCGACACCCGCTCCGTCACGGCTGGGCGCTCCGTCAAGGATGGAATCGGGCAGCGTTGTCGCGGCGCCGTCACCGTCGTCGTCGACGGCGAGCGCCAACGACCCCGAGCTCGCCTCGACCGCGATGCCGACGACGCCACCCCTGGCTCGCGGAGCGATGGCGTGACGGACGGCGTTCTCGACCAGCGGCTGCAGGACGCAGGAAGGCACCACGCGGTCGAGCAGCTCGTCGACGACGTCCAGCCGCGTCTGCAGCCGCTCGCCGAGGCGCAGCCGCTCGAGCTCCAGGTAGTCGAGGGTGAAGGCGAGCTCGTCGCGCAGCGGCACGCTATCGAGCCCGCGGCTCTGCACCCGCAACACGTAGCGCAGGATGGACCCCAGGCGCTCGAGGGCGGCGGCAGTCAGCGGCGGATCGCGTTCGGCAAGGCCCACCAGCGAATGCAGGACGTTGAGAATGAAGTGCGGGTTGAGCTGTGCCCGCAGGGCGACGAGATGCGCTTCCGCCCGCAGCCGCTCGGCGCGCGCAGCGCGGGCCTCGGCCTGCCGGGCCGCCAGGGCGTGACGGCGCGACAGGCCGATGCCGGCCAGGCAGGAGAAGACGAGCAGCGCGAAGAGGGCCTTCCACACCAGGTTCGAGACGTGCATGGAGAAGCTCTCCGGCCGGCGGCGCAGCGCGTCCACCGCGGCGACCCCCAGCCCCGAGGCGACGCTCGACCAGAGGGCAAAGGCGGCAGCGGCCCCACCCCAGACGGCGGCCCGTTGCCAGGGCCGCATCGCCGCCGGGGCGCGGTTCGCCAGCCGGAGCACCAAGGGCGCCGCCAGCACCTCGGGGAAGGAGGCGACGAAACCGAGCAGCAGCGAGACACCGGCCGCCTCGTCGTAGGTCGCCAGCACGGCGCCGCAGTAGGCCGCGAGGTAGAGGAGGTAGGCGCTGCCCCAAGTGAGGGTGGCTCGCGCCCCCGGTCGCGCCATGAGCCCCGAGCGATCGGTCGCCGGCGCCGTCGTGGCTAGCACTCGGCGCGACTCTAGCAACCGCCGCCAGCCGCCGTCGCCATTCACCGGCCTCGAACGGCAGCTCGTCGCCCTGGCGTCGCACGCGCGGCGAGGCCGGCGCTAGCTTGGCGGCGGGAAGGGGGACGGAGGATCAGAGATGCGCCGCGAGCAGCTCGATCTCGAACAGCAAGGTCGCCCCGGGGGGGATGACCCCGGCGGCGCCGTGGGGCCCGTAGCCGAGGGCAGGGGGCACGACCAGCCGCCGCCGGCCGCCGGCCTTCATTCCCTCGACTCCCTGGTCCCAGCCGCGAATCACCTGGCCCGAGCCCAGGCGGAAGCTGAACGGCACGTTGCCATGCTGGTCGGTGCCGTCGAGCTTTTTCCCCTTGTGGTCGGGCTCCCGGGGGTCGTAGAGCCAGCAGCCGTAGTGGACCTCGACCTGTTGCCCGCGACGTGCGCCCTCGCCGCTGCCTTCCAGAAGATCCTCGAGGCGCAGCGCCGCGCTGGGGTCGCCGGTCTGCTGGATACGCTCCTCGCTCATGCCAGGCACCTCTTGCCGGTCAGGCCGATTATCCACAACCTACAACGGCTCGTCCCCTCCGCCCAACCGCCCGGCCCGTTTGGCGCGCCACCACCGCGCCGGCCGCTTGCTCGCCACCGGCAGACGAATAAGCTAGCCGGCCAGGGAGGCGGCGCCATGCGGAAGCGGATGCTCGTCATGCTACTGGTGGCGGGGGCGGTGGTCGCCGGCCTCGCCACCTTCAAGTTCCTGCAGATTCGCAAGGCAGTGGGGCAGTCATACCAGCCGCCGCCGGAGGCGGTGACCACCATCGTCACTCGCGAGGAGAGTTGGCCGGCGTCCGTCGACGCCATCGGCACGGTCACCGCCGTGCAGGGGGTGACGGTGAGCGCCGATCTGCCGGGAATGGTCGAGCGCATCGCCTTCGAGTCCGGTCGCACGGTCAGGGAGGGCGCCGTGCTGGTGGTGCTCAACACCAGCCAGGAGCGCGCTCAGCTCGCCGCCGCCGAGGCCGATCTCCACCTCAAGGAGGCCAGCCTGCAGCGCGCGCGACAGCTGCGGCAGCAGGGCATCGTCTCGCAGGCGGACCTCGACCAGGCCAGCGCCGAGGCGCGCCAGCGCGAGGCGGCTGTGGGCGAGATCCACGCCACCATCGAGCGCAAGACCATCCGCGCCCCGTTCTCGGGCGTGCTCGGCATCCGGCAGGTCAACCTGGGCCAATACCTCGCGGGCGGCGATCCCATCGTGCCGCTGCAGTCCCTGCATCCCATCTACGTCGACTTCGGGGTGCCGCAGCAGGTGGTGGCGCAGCTGCAACCGGGCGCCGAGGTGCGGGTAAGCGCCGAACGGGTGCCCGGCGAGCGCCCCGGACGCATCACCGCCGTCGACTCGGTGGTCGACTCCGACACTCGCAATGTGCACGTGCAGGCCACCCTCGCCAACGATGACGACGTGCTGCATCCGGGCATGTTCGTCAACGTGCGGGTGATGACGGGCAGCGGGCGCAGCGTCGTCACCGTACCCGCCTCCGCCATCAACCATGCCCCTTACGGCGACTCGGTGTTCGTCGTCGCCCAGCAGAAGGGGCCCGACGGCAAGCCCTACCTCGGAGTCAGCCAGCAGTTCGTCAAGGTGGGGGCCGGACG
>DASYUP010000457.1:0-6834 GCA_036001185.1 Thermoanaerobaculia bacterium | reverse complement strand
GCAGTCGGCGATGGCTATCGAGGAAGATGGGATACGGCGACCAGCGGTCGAAATCGGCGTCGCGCTCGATGGTGACGCGGAGGGTGACCTGTTCGCGCACCGTGCCGTCGGCACGCACGTCGAGGGCGATCGTCTGCTCGTTGACGATGGCAGCGCTCGCCGATGCCGCCACCAGAACGGCGGCAAAGCAGCCACTGACCAGGCAGCTAGTGATGTGCCAGGGCCACGGCCTGGGCATCGCTCTTCTCCGCCGCGGCGTAGAGCGCCCGCAGGTGAGTGTACTCGTCCGCGCTCCTGGCCTCGCGCTTGATGACGTCGAGGCGCCGGTGGTAGTGCATCGTGCGCGCCGTCTCGTCGGCATGGACCTCCACCCGCAGCGAGCCGACGTCGCTGCTCGTCATCGCGCCGACGGGCCCGGAGTCCACTCGCCAGCCGGCAGGATAGGTGACGTCGAAGCTGACTTCGTCGCTGCCGGCAAACGGCAGCAGCACCGGCGTCGTTCGCTGGCGGACGTCGAGGGCTAGTGGCTGCGAGAGGGGGCCGAGCGGTCGGCTGGGCGTCAGGGTGACCTCGTCCCCCAGCACTTCCTCGGCTCGTTGGCTGAGGCTCCAGTGGAGCTTGACTTCCGGCAGCTCGGCGTTGGGCGTGACCTGCAGCGCACTGACCGTGAATCCCGGCAACCGATCCGCGAGCCACTTCTGCCAGGTCTTGTCGAGCGGCTCCGGATCGTTGAGCGCGGCGACCGCCTGCTGGCCGCCCAGCACCAGCTCACCGTCGCCGCTCGCCCGCCCCTCGCCGTCGATGGTCAGCACGAGGCTCACTCCGCGTCGGTTGGCGTCGGCAGCCCTGACGGGCAGCGTCAGCAGCTCAGGCTTCTTGGTGTCGAACAGCACGGCGGTCTCCCCTTCGACCTCAGCGGACAGCCAGCCGAAAGGCAACCCGGGCTGCGAAGGATCGAGGTAGACGCGCGCCCCACCCAGCTCCACGGCCACCAGGACCCGCTCGAACCAGGCCGGGTTCGGTAGGTCGGGGACCACCAAGCCGGTCGGCCGCTCGTTCGCCCACACCAGCCGCGACTCGATACGGGCCGCTGCCAGGAGATCTTGCAGCAGCAGAGCCTTCTCGGCCGAGTCGGCGCTGGCCTCGGCAAGCACCTTCTCGAGCGTGGTGTCGTCGGCCAGCGTCACGCCGGGGTCGTCTTCGTTGTGGATCTGGTCGCGGACGAAGCGATAGAGCGCTTCCGCCTGCTGACGCGGCTCGCGGAGGGCGCCGACGACCTCGCGCGCCTTCTGCTTGACCCCTTTGTCCCTGTTTCGCGCGTGGTCGTAGTACCAGTCGTCGATGAGCTTGCAGGCCGATTGCCAGGTCTCGAACAGCACCTCGACCTGCTCGAAGCTCTGATAGGCAGTGGTGAGGATTCCATACTGCGTGGCGAGGTCTTCGAACGGCAGGCTCAATGCCTCGTCGGGCACCGCCGGCAGGTTCTTGGCCCACGCCCGCACGCGCATGCCGGTGGGGGTCAGCGACTGTTCTGTCTGCACACCAACTTGAAAGGCATCGCGTCCCCAGGTACGGGCTTTCAAGCTGTTCGGCACCACGAACTCGACCTCGGAGTAGACGACGGGAGCGGTGTCTGACAGGTACCAGGGCTCGAGCACGAGAAACGAGTCGAAGAAGAAGCTCGCTTCGTACTCGAGGATGGCACCCACCTCGACGGCCGGGAAGGCAACCGCCGTCACCCAGGTCTTGTGGTTGGCCGACAGGCGGCGCTCGTACTTGGCGGCTTTGCTCAGCGGCACTACGCGCCCGTCGGCGAGCCTGGTACGCCCGGTGAGCGAATCCAGCCGCAACGAACGGCTATGAGGGATCTCGAGCTCGCCGCGCTCGAGGCCCCGGCGGTCGAGCACCTTGAGCCGCACCTCCTCGGTGAGCGAGGAGCTCTGCTCCTGTCGCGACAGGTCCCTGAGGCGGAACTCCGCCCGTTTGAAGAGCACCAGCGTGGCGGCATGCGGATCGCTGGCCGGGGCGGTGGCGGCGAAGTCGGCGGCGCTAATCGGCGGCAGGTCGGCGCGGCCTGCCGTGGCGCCGGCCAGGGCACCCACCAAGAGGACGGTCGCGGTGAGGAGGATGCCGCCTGGCTGCGCGACGGGTCCGCAGCGACGCCGGAGTGTCCCGTAGCGCCCGATGAGGACCATGGGTTTCCCCCCGAGTTGCAAACGTGTGGGCCGCAGCGGCGAGTGTACGACGAAGATGGACTGTCGAGGCCCCTATACTTCTGGCGATGCCTCCGCGCTTCGACGCCGATCGCCTGCGGATCGAGCTCTCGGTGGCCGACCTGCTCGAGCGCGAGCTGGTGGGCAGCCTGGGGTTCGGGCACCGCGGCGGCTACGAGCGGCTCTGGCTGGGGCAGGCGATCCACAGCCGCTACCAGGAGGCCGCCGCCGCGCGCGACGGCTCCTACCGTCGCGAGGTGGCGGTGCAGGCCGAGCTCACCCACCGCGGCTGGCAGATCGTCCTGCGCGGCCGCCTCGACGGGCTGCGCCGCGAGCCCGACGGCGCGCTGGTGGTGGAGGAGATCAAGTCGGTGCGCCGCGGTGGCTCGCTCGCGCCCGCCACTCGCGAGCTCTACGAGCGGCAGGCGCTGCTCTATGCCTGGCTGCTGCGCCTCACCGAGGACGCCCCCATCCGCGCCGAGCTGGTGCTCATCGAGATCGGCAGCGACGCGGTGGAGCGCATCCCGCTCGAGACCTCCTGGGCCGCCCTCGAGGGGGAGGTGCGACGCCGGCTGTCGGCCCTGCTGCGCGCCTGGGAGGCGGAGCGCGCCGCCCACGAGGAGCGGCAGCGAATCGCTGCCACCCTCCCCTTCCCCTACCCCGCCCTGCGCCCCGGCCAGGAGCGCATCGTCGCGGCCGTCGAGACGGCGCTCGCCAACCGCGACCACCTGCTGCTCGAGGCCCCCACCGGCATCGGTAAGACGGTGGCGGCGCTCTACCCGGCGCTGCGCCACGCCCTCACCCACGGCAAGCGGGTCTTCGTGCTCACCGCCAAGACGCTGCAGCAGGACATGGCGATGAAGGTGATGGCGCTGCTCAACGGCGACGAGGCCTTCCGCTCTCTGCGGCTGCGCGCCAAGGCCAAGATGTGCGCCAACGGCGAGGTGATCTGCCACGAGGAGTACTGCCCCTACGCCCGCGACTACTACGGCAAGCTGAAGACCGCCGGCACCGTGCCGCGGCTGCTGCACGAGCACGCCACACTCGAGCCCGACGAGGTCTTTCACCGCGCCCGCGCCGACGAGGTCTGCCCCTTCGAGGTGTCGCTCGACCTCGCCCACCAGGTGCAGGTGGTGGTCTGCGACTACAACTACGCCTTCGACCCCTACGTGGCGCTCTCCGAGTTCGGCGCCGAGGGCGACCTTGCCGACACCATCCTGGTCATCGACGAGGTGCACAACCTCGTCGAGCGCGGCCGCGGCTACTACAGCCCGGCGCTGTCGGCGCGGCAGGCACGCGAGGCGGCGGAGTCGATCCACCGTCTCGCCGAGCCGGCGCTCGACGGGCTGGTGGAGATCGCCCTCGACCTCGCGCGGCTCATCGAGGCGGCGGTGGCCGAGCTGCCGCCGCCGGGTCTCTTCGACGGCGACGCGCCGCTTCCCGGGGCGCCGCAGGCGGCCGAGGCGCGGCTTCCCGAGGAGGAGCTCTGGCTGCTGCGCCCGCGCTTCGACGGCGCCTTCGTCGACTACCTCGAGTGGCAGCGGCAGAATCGCGCCTTCCACCCCGACGACCCCTTCGTCTCGCTCTACTTCGACGTGCTGCGCTTCCTCGACGCCCTGCTGCTCGCCGACGCCGCCTTCTCCACCCTCATCGTGCGCACCGCCGAGGATTGCGAGCTGCAGGTGCTGTGCAAGGACCCCAGCCGCTTCCTCGGCAAGGTGATCAACCGCACCCACTCGACCATCGGCCTCTCGGCGACGCTCTCGCCGCCGGAGTTCTACCGCGACCTGCTGGGGTTCGAGGCCGGGCGCACGGCGGCGCTGTCGCTGCCCGACCCCTTCCCGGCCAGCAACCGCCGCATCGTCGTCGACACCACCGTCGAGACCACCTGGAAGCAGCGGCCGTTCCACTATCAGCGCATCGCCGAGCGGCTGTCGGCCTTCGCCACCGCGGTGCCCGGCAACTGCCTGGCGCTCTTCCCCAGCTACGAGTTCCTGCGCCAGGTCGGCGAGCGGCTGCAGGTGCAGGGCAAGCGGGTGCTGGTGCAGCAGCGCAGCGACAGCGACCGCGCCCGTCAGGAGCTGCTGGCCACCCTGCGCGGCGCCCTCTTCGGCGACGTGCTGTTGCTGGCGGTGGCCGGCGGCGCCTTCGCCGAGGGGGTCGACTACCCGGGGGACATGTTGCAGGCGGTGGCGGTGGTCGGCCCCTGCCTGCCCGCCGTCTCGCTCGAACGCAAGCTGCTCGAGGACTACTACGAGGAGCGCTTCGAGCGCGGCTTCGAATACGCCTTCGTCGTCCCCGGCATGACGCGCGTGGTGCAGGCGGCGGGCCGGCTGCTGCGCTCGCCCGAGGACCGCGGCGTCATCGCCCTCTTCGATCGCCGCTTCCTCTCCTCGCCGTACAGCGGGCACCTGCCCGGGCACTGGCTGCCTGCGGGCGGCGTCGAGGCGCTCGCCGGCGAGCCGGCGAGCGCGGCGGCGGAGTTCTTCGGCGCCATGCCACGCCCGTAGGGCGGCCATCGGCCGCCGTGCGGCGTCGCCCACCGTCGAGGCCCCTCGTCGCTACGCTCCTCGGGGCTGAGCCCGCCGCGCGCACGGTCGTGCGCGCTCTGGGCTCAGGGGTTGTAGCCGGGAATCGTCCTGGCGGTGGTGCCGCGGCGCGCCACCTTCACCTCGACGCGGCGGAAGCCCTTCTCACTCGCCGGCCGGTCGGGGGCGTAGGCGAGCAGATACTGGCTGCGCAGCTCGGCCTCGATGCGCTCGTAGACATCGGCGAGCTCGTCGGCCTTGCTGATGACGAAGGCGCGGCCGCCGGTGACCGTGGCGAGCTCCGCCAGACGGCGACGGGCCACCACGTCGAGCGACTCGGTCTGCAGGCCGACGGTGTAGATGATGGCGCCGCTGTCACGCGCGTAGGCGAGCGCCTCGGCGAAGCCCAGCCGGCTGTTGGTGTCGGCGCCGTCGGAGAGCACCACCAGCGCCCGCCGCCCGCGGGTGCCCTGGAAGTAGTAGAGGCTGAAGACGAGGGCGTCGTTGAGGGCGGTGAACCCATCTGCCCGCAGCCCCTCGAGGGCCTGCGCCGCGGCCGCCGCGTCGGGAGTGCGCGGCATCACCAGCGAGGGCTTGTCGGAGAAGGCGACGGCGAAGCAGCGGTCGCGCGGCCGCACCAGCCGCTGCAGGAAGGTGGCGGCGGCGCGCTGCGCCTCCCCGAGGGCCTGCTGCATCGAGCCCGAGACGTCGAGCGTGACGCCCACCACCAGCGGCAGGTCCTCCACCAGCTCGGCGCGGGAGAGCTCCTGCTGGCGACCGTCCTCGCGCACTGCGAAGTCGGCGGCGGAGAGGCCGCGCACCAGCTCGCCACTCGCATCGGTCACCGTCGTGTAGAGCTCGACGAGCGAGACGTCGACGTTGGCCATCGCCGCCGGCGCGGTGAGGATGCGGGTGTCCTCGGCGTGGCTGTCGTCGTCGAGCTCGGCGCTCGCCGTCAGGTAGACGAGGGTGCCGGCCGGCACCTGGATCTTCGCCTGCCAGGGTGGGTGCAGCAGCCGCGCCTGCAGCTGCTCGTTGACGCGCAGCTCGAGGGCGCGCACCCGGCGCTCTTCCGGCACCACCACCTGCACCCGCGCCAGCGTCGCGCCCACCACGCGATCCTTCGCCGTCGGCGCCAGGATGCTCACCTCGAGCTGCCCCTTGAGCTGGTTGAGGGTCACCTCGTCGGCGGCCACCAGCTGCCCGGCGCGGTCGTAGCCCTCGGCGCGCAGCACCTGCTCGCGCGGCACCCGCGGCAGCCGGATGGCGGTGCCCCACGGCGGCGCGTTGCGCGACAGCTGGGCCTGCCCGTCGAGCAGGAACGTGACCTTGCGAATGCGCGTCCCCTTGACCACCACCAGGGCGTCGATGCTGTCGAAGACGACGTCGCGCGGCGGCACCATGAGGACGAGGGCGTCGTCTCCCGCCTGCAGCTCGCGCTCGAGCCGGTCGGTCGGCGACTCGCTGCCGGTGACCACGGTGAGCAGCTCGTTGGCGGCCGGCTGCGGTTCCCACGGCACGTCGATCTCGCCGCCCACCACTGCCAGCGCGCCGCCGACCTCGTCGCGCACTCGCAGCCGCACGACGTAGCGCCCGGGACGCAGTGGGCGCGGCACGGCGAGCGCCAGCGGCGCGCTGCCGCCCTCGACCGGTGGCACGGTGAAGCGCATGCGGAAGGAGTCGAAGAGCGAGCGCTCGTTCTCCACCACGCCCTCGACGTTGAGCCGCAGCTCGCGCCGCGTCGTTCCCTGCGGCGTCTGCTCGACGGCCGGCTCGACGCGCGCCCCCGCCGGCAGCACCACCAGCATGCGGGTCTCCATGCGCTGGCCGAGGCGGTGGGGATAGGAGACGACGAGCGGCTCGGCGGCGAGCGCCGTGGCCGGGGCCACCGGCTCGACCGCCGCCTTGCGGGCCCAGGCGCCGAGGTCTCGTGGCGGCGCCAGCAGCGCGGTGAGCGCCGTGGGGTCGGGCGGCTGCGGCAGCGTGTTGCCCAGGCCGTCGACGCCGGTGGCGAGGTCGACCGCCGGCGCCGCCTTGAACAGCCGCCGGTCTATGCGCTCGCCCGAGATGCGGCCGGCGAGCGACTCCCACTC
>DASYUP010000456.1:0-2308 GCA_036001185.1 Thermoanaerobaculia bacterium | reverse complement strand
CGGCGCAGCTTTCCGGTAAGGCGCCGCCCGAGGGGCCGCTGGGGCGGCTGGTGGTGAACCTGGAGGCGACCAGCGCCCAGATCCGCGACCTGGTGGCCAGCAACCGGGCCAACCTCGACGCCACGGTGGGCAACTTCCGCGAGGTGTCGGCGGCGCTGGCCCGCGAGCTACCGGCGTTGTCGGCGCAGCTCGCCGCCGTGCTCGCCGAGGTGCAGGCGGTGGTGGCGGAGAACCGCGGCACCCTCCACGAAGGGCTCGCCAACGTCGAGCAGCTCACCACCAACCTGCAGACCTCGGTCGACAACCTCAATTCCATCACCGGCAAGCTCGCCCGCGGCGAGGGGACGATGGGCAAGCTGCTCAACAGCGACGAGGCGCACCACGAGCTGGTCTCCGCCCTGCAGTCGGTACAGAGCGGCGTGCAGACGCTCAGCACGTCGCTGGGGCGGGTGAGCAAGCTGCAGCTCGACCTCGCCATGCAGGGGTACTACCTGGAGGACTCGAAGGACTCCCATGGCGAGTTTCGCGTCGACATCGACCCGCAGAGCGGCCGCCTCTATCGGGTGGCGATCGTGCAGGATCCGCGCGGGCGGGTGCGCCAGAAGACGCAGACGATCACCACCACCGCGCCCGACGGCAGCGTGCAGAAGGAGACCATCAGCACGCTGACGGAGGAGAACCGCACCACCACGTCGGCGCTGTTCGGCTTCCCGGTGCGCGATCGCTACCGGCTGTGGGCGGGCCTCATCGAGTCCCACTTCGGCGTGCAGGCGGACTTCCACCCGACGCCGCGGTGGGACTTCTCGTTCCAGGCCTTCGACTTCTCGCGCCCCAACGACGAGAACAGCCACCTACGCGTGACGGCCGCGTGGCGGCCGCGGCTGCACTTCTACGTGCTCGGCGGCTACGACGATTTCCTGGCGCGCGACCGCGACTCGCTGTTCGTCGGCGCCGGCCTGCGCTGGCGCGACGACGACCTCAAGTACCTGCTCAGCACGCTGCCCAGGCTCTAGGGATGCATCCCTAGGGCCAAGCTCCAGCGCCGCGACCCTGGGTGCAAGGTCGGCGGCGCCGAACCCGTCCATCTCAAACCTCGTGGTCAAACCCCGCAGCCGCAAGCCCCGGACCCAATTCGTCTGCCAGGGCTGCGGCTACGCCAGCCCGCGCTGGCTGGGGCGCTGCCCGGACTGCGACGCCTGGGACAGCTTCGTGGAGGAGACCGCGGCGCCGGCGCGGCCGGAGGGCGGCGCCGGCGGCGGGAGGGCGGCACGCGCCGTGCCGCTGGCGGCAGTGGAGGAGGAAGCGGCCATCCGCTTCGGCAGCGGCATGCCGCTGCTCGACCGCGTGCTCGGCGGCGGCGTGGTGGCAGGCGGTGCCGTCCTGCTCGCCGGCGAGCCGGGGATCGGCAAGTCGACTCTGCTGCTGCAGCTCGCCGAAGCGCTGGCGCGCGGCGGCCGCCGCGTGCTCTACGCCAGCGCCGAGGAGTCGACCCGGCAGCTCCGGCTGCGGGCCGAGCGGCTCGGTTGCGGTCACGCCGGCTTGCTGGTGGCGGGCGAGACGTCAGTCGAGGCGGTGCTGGCCACCGCCGCGCAGGAGAAGCCCGAGGCCCTCTTCGTCGACTCCATCCAGGCTCTGCACAGCGAGGAGCTGGGCGGCCTCCCCGGCTCGGTGGGGCAGGTGCGTACCTGCGCCGAGAAGCTGGTCGAGCACGCCAAGCGCACCGACTGCGCCGTCTTCCTCGTCGGCCACGTCACCAAGGAGGGGAGCATCGCCGGCCCCAAGTCGCTCGAGCACCTGGTCGACACCGTGCTCGCCTTCGAGGCCGAGGGGGGAGCCGACCACCGGCTGCTGCGGGCGGCGAAGAACCGCTTCGGCCCCGCCGGCGAAGTGGCCCTCTTCGAGATGCACGACAGCGGCCTCGCCGAGGTCGCCGATCCCTCGCGGGTGTTGCTGGCGCAGCGGCGGCCGGAGGCGCCGGGGTCGGCGGTGGCGGCCACCATGCACGGCTCGCGGCCGCTGCTCGTCGAGGTGCAGGCACTGGTGCACGCCAGCGAGCTCCCGACTCCACGGCGCGTCGCCCTCGGGCTCGACGGCGCCCGCGTGGCGCTGTTGCAGGCGGTGCTCGAGCGCTTCGCCGGCGCCTCCTTCGCCGCCCGCGACGTCTACCTCAACGTCGTCGGCGGCCTGCGGCTGGAGGAGCCGGCGGTCGACCTCGGCGTCGCCGGCGCCCTCCTCTCGGCGATCGGCGAGCGGCCGCTGCCGGGGCAGGCGGCCTTCTTCGGCGAGGTGGGGCTGCTCGGCGAGGTGC
>DASYUP010000455.1:0-5553 GCA_036001185.1 Thermoanaerobaculia bacterium | reverse complement strand
GGCGCGCGGGGGGAGGGCTCCCGGCCGCGCGGAGCGCCGTCTTCGGCGCGGGCACGGACGGGATACCTCCCGCAGGCGGGGACCCACGGAGCCCGGCGTCCCCTCGCGCCGGCGGGCACCGCTGCTCACCGGGACTCAGTGTTCCGCGTTCGCTCCGTCGCCGATCCAGCGTCGCAGCCAGGCGAGCACGGTGTCATGCCACTGGATGGCGTTCTGCGGCTTCAGCACCCAGTGGTTCTCGTCGGGAAAGACGAGCAGCTCGGCGGGGATGTCGCGGCGCTGCAGGGCGGTGAAGGTGGCGATCCCCTGGTCGACCGGGATGCGGTAGTCGAGCTCGCCGTGAATGACGAGCATCGGCGTTCGCCAACGGGCGACGAAGTTGGCCGGGTTCACCTTCTCGTAGGCCTCGGGCTTTTCCCAGTAGGGGCCGCCCATCTCCCACTCGGGAAACCAGAGCTCCTCGGTGCTGTAATACATGATGCGCTGGTCGAAGATGCCGTCGTGGTCGACCAGGCAACGGAAGCGGTCGGGCCAGTTGCCGGCGATCCAGTTGACCATGAAGCCGCCGTAGGAGCCGCCGAGGGCGCAGGCGCGGTCGCCGTCGATCCACGGAAACTGCCGCAGCGCCGCTTCCAGCCCGCGCTGCAAGTCGACGAACGGCTTGCCCCCCCAGTCGCCGGAGATGGCGTCGGTGAACGCCTGGCCGTAGCCGACCGAGCCGTGGAAGTCGATGGTGACGACGGCGTAGCCGGCGCCGGCGTAGGGCTGCGGGTTCCAGCGGTAGTGGAACTCGTTGTTGAACGAGCCCTGGGGGCCGCCGTGGATGAGGAAGGCGAGCGGGTAGCGCTTGCCGGCGGTGAAGCCCACCGGTCGGGTGACCCAACCGTAGACGGTGTCGCCGGCGGCGCCCTCGAAGTGGAACGGGGTGGGCTCGCCCATCAGCACGGCGGCGAGCTGGTCATGGTTGACGTCGGTCAGCCGGGCGAGGCCCGAGCCGTCGGCGGCGACGCTGAAGAGGTCGACCGGCGAGCGCAGGGTGTCGCGACCGAAGAGCAGGCGGCCGCCGAGCAGCGCCGGCTCGCGCACGTGGCCGTCGGCGACCAGCTTCGTCACCTTGCCGCTGCCCACGTCGATGGCAAACAGCGGCGTCTGCCCGACGTCGTGGGCGGTGGAGTAGAGGGTGCGGCCGTCGCCGCCCCACAGCAGCAGGTCGGGGGAGCGGTCCCACCCCTCGGCCAGCACGCGGTCGCTGCCGGTCTGGAGGTCGCGCACGTGGATGCGGTAGCGGTCGGACTCGAAGCCGGGCCGCTGCATGGCGAGGTAGGCGAGCGTCTTGCCGTCGGGCGAGAACGCCGGCTGCGTGTCGGTGGCGCGGTTGCCGGCGGTGAGGTTGCGGGGCGGCGCCGAGCCGTCGGCGGGGGCGAGGTAGAGGTCGAGGTTGGTCGACCAGGGCTCCTCGCGGCCGGCGACACGGGCGGCGAACGCCATCGTTCCGCCGTCGGGCGAGAAGGCGTACTCCTCGACGCCGCCGAAGGGCCGCGAGGGTGTGTCGCCGTCGAGGCCGCGGGAGACGTCGATCGGCTCGCCGCCGGCGAGCGCCCAGACGAAGAGGTGGTTGCGGCGTCCCTCCGACCAGGCGTCCCAGTGGCGCACGAAGCCGGCGCCGCCCTCGTAGAGCCTGCCGGATGCGGGCCCCTTGGCGGCCAGGCGCTGCACGGTGCAGGCGATCGTCGGGCAGTCCGTGAAGACCTCGAGGCTGAACGCCAGGTGCTTGCCGTCGCGGGCCACCTGTAGGTTGCCGACGTCGAGCGGCAAGGTGGTGACCTGGACGGCGTCGCCGCCGGTGGCGGGCAGCCGCCAGACCTGGCTGCTGCCCGAGCGGGTGGAGAGGAAGTAGATGCTGGCGCCGTCGGCAGACCAGCGCGGGTTGGTGTCGCTGGCCGGGTCGCTGGTGAGCTGGCTGAGCCCCTTGCCGTCGGCGCCCACCGCCCAGAGGTCGGTGCGCCCCTTGTTGGCCGCGAAGTCGGTGGTGCGCAGCGTGAAGACGACGCGATCGCCGCGCGGCGACACCTGCGGGTCGCTGAGGCGGCGCATGGCGTGCAGGTCGCGGGCGGTGAACGGATGCGGCGCCTCGGCGGCGAGGCTGGGCGCGGCGACGAGGGCGATGAGCAGCGAGGCCAGGGGTAGCGGAAGTCGGCGCATGGCGGCGACTCTAACCGCGAAAGCCGTCCGGACAGGACTGACCATCCGGAGAGTTTGGACTCAGTCGACGGCGAGGAAGGCGCAGGTGAGGTAGCGCCCCTCGGGGAAGGCCGGCGGAGTCGGGTGGTCGGCCGCTTGATGGCCGAGGGCGAGCAGCCGCACCTCGCGTTTCGCCCGCCGCGCCGCCATGGCGACGAGGCGCAGCAGCTCTTCGGGCCCCAGTGCCGCCGAGCAGGAGCAGGTCACCAGCACACCCCCAGGCGCGACCAGTCGCAGCGCCGCGGCGTTGAGCCCCTCGTAGGCGGGCCGTGCCTGCGCCAGGTGGCGGGTGGTGGGGGCGAGCTTCGGCGGGTCGAGCACCACCAGGTCCCAGCGCTCTCCCGCCGCCGCCCAGGTGCCGAGGTCGCGGCGCACGTCTCCCTGCCGCCAGCCGATGCGCTCGCCGAGGCCGTTGCGCTCGGCGATGGCCGACGCGGTGGCGAGCAGTGGCGCGGCGCGGTCGACGCCGACGACGCCCAGCGCGCCGCCGCGCGCCGCCGCCAGCGCGAAGCCGCCGAGGTAGGTGCAGGCGTCGAGCACGGTGGCGCCGGGCGCCAGCGCCTCGACCCGCGCGCGATTGTCGCGCTGGTCGAAGTAGTAGCCGGTCTTCTGCGCCAGCGCCAGCGGCACCTCGAAGGCGAAGCCGCGCTCGCGAAAGGCGAGCGTCGCGGTGGCCTCGCCGCGGACGGTCCGTAGCGCGACGGCGAGCCCCTCGCGCTTCTGCCCCTCGCCGCCGGGCACCTCGATCACCTGCCGGACTCCCGGCAGCGCCGCCAGGGCGTCGAAGATCGCCTCCTCGCGCCGCTTCATGCCGATAGTGAGCAGCTGCACGCAGGCGGCTTCGCCGTAGCGGTCGACGATGAGGCCGGGGAGCTCGTCGCCTTCGGCGTGCACCAGGCGGAAACCGTCGGTGCCGCGGGCGGGGTCGGCATCGGGCAGCCCCAGGCGGCGGGCTCGCAGCGCCGCCGCGGCGGCGATGCGGCGGGCGAGCGCGACCTCGTCGAGGTCCTCCTCGGCGCCGCGCGTCACCAGGCGCACGGGGATCGCCGACCCTTCCGACCAGAAGCCGCGGCCGAGCGGGTTGCCCTGGCCGTCGATGACGGTCACCACGTCGCCGGGCGCCGGCGAACCGTCCAGCCGGGCGATCGCCTGGGCGTAGACCCACGGGTGGCCGGCCCAGACCGGCTTCACGTGGCCGGGTTTGAGGGTGAGCCGAGCGGAGGGGAGCACGCCGGGAGCCTACAGGCTGGCGCCGTCAGTTCGACGCGGGTCCGAGGTCCGGGACCGCCGCCTGCCGGGCGGCGCGGCGGGAGGGCGGGCTCAGCTGGCGACGAGCGAGAGCGCGCCGAGCTCCTGCTCGAGCGCCTCCCAGCGGGCCATCAAGGCGGCGATCTCGCCGGCCAGCCGCTTCTGCTCGCCCTCGAGCCGCTGCACCTCGTTGCGTGGGGTGGCGTCGAAGAAGCCGGGGTTGCAGAACTTCTCGTTGATCTCGTGGATCCGCGCCTCGACCTGCTCGAGCTTGCGGGTCACCTCGTCGCGCTCGGCGGCGAGGCGCTTCGCCTGCCGCTGCGCCTCCTTCTCCGCCGCCGGCGAGCGCTCGCGAGTGGCTCTCGGCTCCTGCTGCTTCTGCCGCTCGCGCTTGACCCGCAGCAGGGCCTGGCCGGCGTCGAGGTGGTCGTCGCCCAGGCGGTCGAGGTATTCGTCGTAGGTACCGCGGAAGTCGCGAATGCCCTGCGGCGTGATCTCGAGGATGCGGTTGGCGAGCCGCTGCACGAACCAGCGGTCGTGGGAGACGAAGATCAGCGTGCCATCGAACTTCTCGAGCCCCTCGACCAGCGCGTCGATGGCCTCGAGGTCGAGGTGGTTGGTGGGCTCGTCGAGCACCAGCACGTTGGGCTTCTCGATGCCGAGGCGGGCGAAGATGAGCCGCGCCGCCTCGCCGCCCGAGAGGCTGGTGAGCTTCTTCTGCACCTCGTCGCCCGAGAACAGCACGGCGCCGAGGCGCCCGCGCACGAAGCCGATGGGCTCGCCGGGGCAGTAGCGCCAGAGCCAGCTCTCGACCGTCTCCGCCGACTCCTCGAGCTGCTCGCGGTGGTCCTGCGCGAAGTAGCCGGGGTAGGTCTCGTACCCCCAGGCCGTGGTGCCGGCCTCGGCCTCCAGCTTGCCCATGAGGATCTTCAGCAGCGTCGACTTGCCGATGCCGTTGGGGCCGATGATGGCCAGCCGGTCGCCGCGTTGCACGGTGAGGCCGACGCCGTCGAGCACCTCCTTGCTGCCGTAGCGCTTGCTGATCGCCTCCGCCTCGACCACCACCTTGCCCGAGGGTCGTACCTGCTGGAAGCGGAAGGTGGGGTAGCGCCGCGAGGTGCGCGGCAGCCGCTCGATGACGATGCGGTCGAGCAGCTTCTTCTTGGAGGCCGCCTGGCGCGCCTTGGTCGCCTTCGCCTTGAAGCGCTCGATGTTGGCCCTGTGGGCCTCGATCTCCTTCTCCTGGCGGGCGATGCCGGCCTCCTTGCGCGCCCGCTCCTCCTGCTTCTGGAGCGCGAAGTCGGTGTAGTTGCCGGTGTAAGGGACGATCGTCTCGTAGTCGACGTCGAGGATGTGGGTCGACACGTTGTCGAGGAAGCGATGATCGTGCGAGATGACCAGCGCGCAACCCTTGAAGGCGGCGAGGAACTTCTCCAGCCAGCGGATGGAGAGGATGTCGAGGTGGTTGGTGGGCTCGTCGAGCAGCAGCACCTCGGGGTCGGCGGCCAGCACCTGGGCGAGCAGCACGCGCAGCTTGAAGCCGCCGGAGAGGATGCGCATCGGCTGGCGGTGCACCTCGGTGGGGATGCCCAGCCCCTCGAGCACCTCGCCCGCCTGCGCCTCCAGCGTGTAGCCGTCCTGGTGCAGGATCAGCTCCTCGAGCTCGGCGTAGCGCTCGGCGGGGAACTGCTCGCGCGGTAGCGCCAGCAGGCGCTCCTTCTCGGCGATGGCGCTCCACAGCTGCCGCCGTCCCATCATCGCCACGTGGACGATGAGCTCGTCGTCGTAGGCGAAGTGGTCCTGCCGCAGCACGCCGACCCGCGCCCGCTTGGGGATCGACACGGTGCCGTCGGAGGGCACCTCCTCGCCGGCCAGCAGGCGCAGGAAGGTGGACTTGCCCGAGCCGTTGGCGCCCACCACGCCGTAGCAGCACTCCTTGTTGAGGTGCAGGTTCACCGTCGAGAAGAGGGTCTGCTCGCCGTAATACTTGGTGAGATTCGAGATGGCGATCATGTCGTCGGCCGGGGGTCCGGGAGGTCGCTCCTGCGGGATTCTCGGTGGGGG
>DASYUP010000454.1:0-1530 GCA_036001185.1 Thermoanaerobaculia bacterium | reverse complement strand
CCCCTGCCGCGGCGCCACCTGCGACAGCAGCCGCACCGTACCGCCGTAGAGATCCGCCCCCGCCACCACCTCGCCGCCGGCGGGCACCAGCCGCAGCAGGGCCGAGATCGCCGCCATGCCGCTGCCGTAGGCGAATGCGGCGGTCGCCCCTTCGAGGTCGGCGAGCTGCGCCTCGACGAGCGCGCGGGTGGGGTTGCCGCTGCGCGTGTAGTCGAACTCGCCCGGCTCGTCGGGGCCCGGCTGCTCGAAGGTGGCGGTCTGGTAGAGCGGCGGTGCCAGGGCCCGGTAGGGATCCTTGGGATCGCCGCAACGCACCAGGCGGGTGGCGAGCTTCATGACGCCACCTCCCCGGCCGCCGCCAGGGGCACCTCGTCGTGCACTTCCGCCGCCCCGGCGGCGTCGAAGCTCGCCGCGTGATCGCGCCACAGCTCCTCCAGATCAGCGAGCACCGCCTCGGCGGTGGGCCAACGCCCAGCCCCTTGCGCCGCCAGGTGCACGACCTCGCCGCTCGCCGAGACGACCTCCAGCGCATTGCCCGCTTCCGCGCTCGTCGCCAGGAAATCGCCCGCCGGCAGCGGCTCGGGTGCGACCGCGACCTGCAGGCGCCCACCGTCGATGGCCGCCTGCGCCACCAGTCGCCAGACGGCGCCCGGCGGGCCGGCGGCCACGCTCGCCTCGGCGATCCCCCGCCGCGGCACCTGCCGCCAGTCGAGCTCGCGCGCCGCCGCGAGGTCGCTTCCCCAGGCCGCGCGCACGAGCAGGACGAGCTTCTGCGCCGCGTCGCTACCGTCGAGGTCGAGCGTCGGGTCGGCCTCGGCGAAACCGCGGCGGCGTGCCTCGGCCGCCGCCGCCGCCAGCGAGTCGCCCGCCGCCAGCCGATCGAGCACGAAGCTGCTGGTGCCGTTGAGCACCCCACGCAGCGCCCGCACACCAGGCCCCTGCGCCAGCCGTCCCACCGCCTCCAGCGCCGGCAGTGCGCCGCCGACCGCCGCGCTCGTGCGCAGACTGACGTCGCGCTCCCCGGCGAGGTTCCGCAGGGACGCGCCGCGCTCGGCGAGCAGCGCCTTGTTGGCGGTCACCACGTGACGGCCGCAGGCGAGGGCGCCGGCGATCCAGGGCTCGACCCCGGTGCCGCCGGCGAGCTCGACGAGGACGTCGGCCGGGCGCGCCGCCAGCTCCTCGGGTGTCACCGCGAGATGGGGCGGCAGCTCGGCCGGCGCGCCGCGGCGGTCGCGCACCGCCACGCCGACGAGGGTGAAGCGCTGCCGCCGGTCGAGCAAGTGGTGAAGCACCCCGCCACCGACGGCGCCACAGCCGAGCAGCGCCACCCGCAGGGGCGGTACCGCGGCCGCCGACGGCTCCAGTCGGTCGGGCAGCTCGCCGATGCGGGTGCCGCCGACACCGCCCGGCGCGCGCACCAGGAACGTCAGCCGGCGCGCCTCTGCCAGGCGCAGCGCCTTCTCCTGCACTGCCCCACCGGCGACGCTGCGCGCCGTCGCCCACGACAGCGTGGCGTAGCGCCGCGCCCGC
>DASYUP010000453.1:0-6950 GCA_036001185.1 Thermoanaerobaculia bacterium | reverse complement strand
GTCGGCCGCGCGTCGCCGTGCGGTGGCTGGCGGTGGTGGTGGCGGTGCTCGCCGTCGAGGCCTGGGTGCTGCACATGCCGCCGTCCACCTGGGTGCCGGGCATCATCTTCGCGCCGCTCATCGGCGCCGCCAACATCTTCTTCGCCGAGAGCGCGCGCAACCGGCGCAAGCTGCGGCTGGCGCAGGACGAGGTGGAGCGGCTGGCGAAGATGGCCGAGCGCGAGCGTATCGCCCGCGACCTGCACGATCTGCTCGGCCACACGCTGTCGGTGATCGCCCTCAAGTCCGAGCTCGCCGGGCGGCTGGTGGATCGGGACGTCGCCGCCGCGGCGGCGGAGATCCGCGACGTGGAGCGAATCTCGCGGCAGGCGCTCGCCGAGGTGCGGCGGGCGGTGCAGGGCTACCGCCAGCACGGGCTGCAGGCCGAGCTGGCTGGAGTCCGCCTGGCGCTCGAGGCCGCGGGGATTGCCGTCGCCCACGAGGGCGCGGTGCCGCGGCTCCCACCCGCGGTCGAGGGGGTGCTCGCCTTCGCCCTGCGCGAGGCGGTGACCAACGTCGTTCGCCACGCCGGCGCGCACCATTGCCGCATCGCCCTCGAGGGCGGCCCAGGCGAGGTCGCCCTCGAGGTCGCCGACGACGGCCGCGGCGGCCTGGCGGCGGAGGGGCTCGGCCTCACCGGCATGCGCGAGCGCGCCACCGCCCTCGGTGGCCGCGTCGAGCGGCGCGGCGATGGCGGCACGACGCTGCGCGTGACTCTGCCTCTCGACGCCGGCGAGCCGGCGGCCAGCGCGGTGGCAACGCGTACAGCCGGCGCTCCTGTGCCCCTGCCGGAGCCGGTGACGTGATCCGGGTACTGCTCGCCGAGGACCAGGGGCTGGTGCTCGGCGCCCTGGCGGCGCTGCTCGAGCTCGAGCCGGACATCGAGGTGGTGGCGCGCGCCAGGGACGGCAACGAGGCGCTGGCGCTCGCCCGCCGCGAGCGGCCGGACCTGGTGGTGACCGACATCGAGATGCCGGGGATGAGCGGCCTCGAGCTGGCCCAGGCGCTGCGCGACGATGCCGCCAGCGACGCGCGGGTGGTCATCGTCACCACCTTCGCGCGCCCCGGCTACCTGCGCCGCGCGCTCGACGCCGGCGTCTGCGGCTACCTGCTCAAGGATGCCCCGGCCGAGCGGCTGGCGCAGGCGCTGCGTCGGGTGCACGGCGGCGGCCGCGCCATCGACCCCGAGCTGGCGGCCGAGGCGTGGGGAGATCCCGACCCGCTCACCGAACGCGAGCGCCAGGTGCTGCGGCGCGCCGGCGAGGGAATCAGCGGGCCTGACATCGCCCGCGAGCTGCACCTCTCCGAGGGCACCGTGCGCAACTACCTCTCGGAAGCGATCAGCAAGCTGGGCGCCTCCAACCGCGTGGAGGCGGCGCGCATCGCCCGCACGAAGGGCTGGTTGTAGCGCCGGCGGTGGAGAGCGGTAGTGGTGGCAGCCGGGCGGGCGCGCACCGGCTGCTATGCTCGCCGCCGTGTCCGGCGAGGCGTCGCCCGCGGGCCGGTGGCGGCGCCTGCGCCGCCTCGGGCGGCCGCTGCTCCAGCTCGCGTTGCTGGCGCTCGCCGGCTACCTCGTCTGGCGCTCGCTGCACATCGTCCGCTGGGCCGAGCTGCGCGGGCTGCTCGTCCGCGCCTCGCCGCGCTGGACGCTGGTCGGCATCCTCTTCCTGGTGCTGCGTTACGTCGCCTGGGACGTGCGCTGGCGCCTGGCTCTGCGGTACCTGGGCCCGCTTCCCCCGGTGCTGCACAGCTTCTTCACCCTGCTCAGCGCCTTCTCCGCCAACGCCATCACCCCCACCGCCCGCGTCGTCGGCGGGCTGCTGCGAGCGCGCCACATCGCCGGCCGTGGCGACCACACCTTCGGGCGCGTATACGGGGTCGTGCTGTTCGACCAGATCGCCCACCAGACGGTGATGGCGGCCACTGGCTGGATGGCGTTCATCGGCGCCGCCCTCTGGTTCGGCCAGCGCGCGCTGGCCGTGGTCGCCGCCATCGCCCTGGTGGCGGCGGCGACCGTGGTGTCCCACCTCTTCGGGCGCTTCGACGACGCGCAGGCCGAGCGGCTTGCCGCCTGGCTCGAGAGCCGCCGCGGCGATCGCGCCGGTGGCAAGATGCGGGCGCTCTACCTGCACGGGCAAGACGCCGTGCGCGTGCTGCGACAGCTGCTGGGACGTCCCCACCTGCGGCTCGCCGTGCTGCTGCTCGGCCTCGCCTACGTGCTGCTCAACGCCCTCGGGCAGTGGGCCCTCTTCCGCGCCCTCGGCCGGCCCCTCGACCTGCTGACGGTGCTGGTGGCGGTGACGGCCGGCATCGCCGTCGGCGGCTTCACCGGCACGCCGGGCGGCGTGGGCACCACCGAGGCGGGGATGATCCTCACCCTGGTGGCCCTCGAGGTGCCACGGCTCGACGCCGCCGCCGGCACATTGCTCTATCGCGGCCTGCACTACGCGCTGATCCTCGGGTTGGGGCTGCCGGCGACGTTCGTTTTCGAGGCCCGCCTGCGACGACGCCTGCCCCGCGAGGAGGGGGCGTGACCGGCAGGCTCAACCCCGATCCCGAGCTCGAGCGGTTGGTGGAGCAGCTCAACCGCGGCGCCGAGGGTGGCGATGAGACAGTCGGCGAAACCGGACCCGGAGGGGCGGGGACGAGCCCCGTCCCTACACCCGAAGGAGATCGTGGCGCCCACGATGCGCCTGGGCGGGGCGACACGGCCGGCACACCAATGGCGGTCAGAGCCCGCTCTGATGTAGGGGCGGGGCTCGTCCCCGCCCGTGGTGTGGATGGCGACGACCTCCCGCACTTCGAGCCGGTACGCGACGCGGAGGACGGCGAGCTCGCGGCCGCGGTTCCGGCCGCCGCCGTGCCACCGCCCACCGCCGGCACTCCTGCGGCAGCCGCCGACTCCCTGCAGCACCTCCTCGCCGAAGCGGTGCGGCGCAACGCCAGCGACCTGCTGCTGGTCCCCGGCTCGCCGCCGGCGGTGCGCGTCGACGGCAGGCTCGTCCAGCTTCCGGGAGCGGCGCTGGCCGCGGACGCCGTCTCCACGCTCTTCGACGCGCACCTCGGCGCCCGGCAGCGGCAGGCACTGCGCGACAACGGCGCCGTCGACTTCACCCTGCGGCTGCCCCGCGCGGCGGGCGGCGAAGCGGGAGAGGGTTGGCGCTTCCGCGTCAACCTGCACCGCCAGCGCGGCGCCCTGGCGGCGGCGCTGCGCGCCCTGCCGCGGCGGACGCCGACCCTCGAGGAGCTCAACCTTCCCGGCTCGCTCGCCGAGCTGGTGGCGCCCACTCGCGGCCTGGTGCTCGTCTGCGGGGCCACCGGTGCCGGCAAGTCGTCCACTCTCGCCGCCCTCGTCGGTCACCTCAATCGCAGCCGCGCCGCCCACGTCATCACCATCGAGGACCCGCTCGAATACGAGCACGCGAGCCAACGATGCCTGGTCGAGCAGGTGGAGGTGGGCACCGACGCGCCGTCGTTCGCCGCCGCGCTGCGCGCCGCCCTGCGCCAGGACCCCGACGTCATCCTGGTGGGGGAGATGCGCGACCTCGAGACGGTGGCGACGGCGCTCACCGCCGCCGAGACCGGCCACCTCGTCCTCGCCACTCTCCACACCAACGACGTCGTGCAGGCGGTGCATCGCATCGTCGACGTCTTTCCCGGCGACCAGCAGGCGCAGATCCGCCAGCAGCTGGCCCTCGCCCTGCACGCCATCGTCTGTCAGCAGCTGGTGCCGCGGTGCGACCGTGCCGGCCGGGTACCGGCGCTGGAAGTGCTCACCGCCACCTATGCGGTGCGCAACCACATCCGCGGCGAGCAGACTCAGCGGCTCTACAACGAGGTGACCCTCGGCAAGCGGCACGGCATGGTGTCGCTCGAGGAGTCGCTCGCCCGGCTGGTCAAGGCGGGCGTGGTGGCGCTCGAGGAGGCCCGTATCCGCAGCGGCCGCCCCGAGGAGCTGGAGAGCCTGCTGCGCGGCGCCGGCGGAGTGGGCTGACCGTGGCGACGGCCGATCGTAAGCTGCCCCGCGTCGATCTGCGCAAGTACCTCGCCGGCGGCGTCGCCGGCCGGCGCGAGGTGGTGGCGTTGATCGGCGACGCGCTACGCGAGAGCGGCGGCGTGCGCATCGAGGGGCACGACGTCGCCGTCGACGATCACGCCGCCGTGGCCGTGGTGGCCGACCACCTGCTCGAGGCCCTGGCGGAGTACTTCGGGCTCGAGGCCGGCACCTTCCTCGGCGCCGCCGGCGCCACCGCCAGCACCGCCGGCGCCGTCGCCATCGCCGACGTGCTGCGCGGGGCGCTGCTGGTCGTGTTGCCGGCGGTGCCGGCCGGCGCCGAGGTGCGCAGCCTGGAAGGCGCCTGGACGCCGGTGGCAGCGCGGCCGGGCGAGCTGTTGGCGGTGCCGGGCGGGGCGCTGTGCCTGCTCACCGGCAACGTGGTGCCGGCCGCAGCCCTGCGCTGGCGGGACGCCGAGGGCGTCCGCGCCGTCGTCGTGGCGCCGCGAGCGGCGGCTGAGCTGCGGCCGCTTGCCGAGTTCGGCGGTACGCGGCACCTTTGAGCCGGACCGCGGCGGCCTCGCCCTTCAGGGACAGCTGAAGGCCACGGTGTCGGCGAAGGTCGTCGAGAGGTGGCCGACGGCGTTGGAGTAGATCTTGACCGCGCCCGTCTGGGTGTCGCGCACCGTCACCGTCCAGCCCTGGTCGGTGAGGCCGCTCACGAAGACCCAGCGCTTGCCGTTGAGGGCGCAGGCGTCGAGCAGCTTCAGCCCCATCTCGAAGTTGTTGGCGCCGAAGAACCAGAAGAACGCCGATTCGTCGGTCTCGGCCCGCTGGCCGCCGAAGCTCATCACCTGCGCCGAGCCGCTCGTCGTCGCGGTCTGGAACGTGACGCCGACCTCGAAGCGGTCGGACCCCAGGCAGGCGGTGTCGGCGTCGCGCACGCAGCCTCCTGCCTGCTGGACCGCCCAGCCGAGGTCGCGTAGCAAGCCAGTGGTCACGATGTCAGTCGGGTTGGCGGTGGCGAAGGGCTCCATCATCTCGTCCGGGGTGATCGCGGTGTCCCAGTGGGAGACCGAGGAACCGGGCGAGACAACGAGCGGTGAGTACATCTGGAGGTGACCGCTGGGGTGGCGCCCGGCCAGCAGTCCGGTGCCCGCGGCCTGCGCCAGCGAGCCTGTCCAGTGCAGGTCGCCCGGGTCGTGGGCCGAGTTGGCGCGCTCTGCATCGCTCATCTGTGGCCAGCTCTTGCCGGTGCTGTGGTCCTCGAGCAAGGTCATGAAGATGTCGTCGAATCCCAGCGCGCGAGCTCCGCTGGTGGTGTTGACCAGCGTGCCGAACCCCAGACCGTGAGTGATCTCATGCCGCACCGTCTCGTAGAAGGGCAAGGTCCCCGCCGGGGCGGCAGCGCCGACGACGTAAGACCACGACTTTCCCCCCAGGCAGCTCGGTGAACCATTGAGCGAGCTGTTGAACTGGGCGGAGACATCCGCGTCGGTGCCGGCGAGGTCGGCACCCTCCAGGGCGTTGGCCAGCGACACCGCAAACCAGGTCGCGGGGCGGGGGGCGCTGCCGAAGTCGCGAACGAAGTCCACCGGGCCCGCCGACCCGAGCACGGCGGAAGTGGCGTTGCAAAAGAGCGGATCCATCCGCGCCAGAACCACGATCTGGACGGGGCTGGTCAGTCGATTGGCCCAGTAAGCCGCGGCCGCCGAGAAGGCATTGAGTCTCTGCTGGCCGAGCGTCGTGCCGGCGTTGCCGGTGACCGGCGCGGCGGGCGTGGCGTCGTTGAAGCCCTCTCCCGCCCCGTCGGCATTCATGATGACGATCGATGCCGCGCCCAGGCTCGCGGACGACGCCACCATCAGCAGGGTCACGGCAGCGCCGGCGCCTGTCAGTCGGCACCAGCTCACCGCTGGGGGTCCCGCCGTCGTGCCTGGAGCTGAGTCCTGAAGCCGGCGGGGAAGTGGAGACGGACGGTGCCATCGGGGAGGATCGTGACCTGCGGCGCCGCCTCCGCCAGCTGCTTCTCCTCGAAAGCCAGCTCGGTCGCAAGCTCGTCGAGCTGCTCCCCGGTGGGTGCCACCAAGGCCCCGGACTCGGGATCCACGATGGCAACCTGGCCGGCATTGTTCGGGTTACGGATCGTCGGGTCGAGGTCTGACGCGCGGAACAGGTGGCACGCCTCGCTCAGCGCCAGCGAGCAGATCTCAACGCTGTTGCGGGTGACGCCCACCGGAGGGGCCAGGAGCGCCAGGAACAAGGCAGCGGCGAGCTGAGCCATGGGATTCCTTTCTTCGTCGTGGAAACGAGGTGCAGCGCCGGGTCACAGGAAGTACAACGTCTCGTCGACCTTCGGCCGCCGCCGTCGCAGCCGCCTGGCGCTCTCCTTGAGCTGGAACCACTCCTCCATCTCGCCCTCCGCGCCCTCTTCGCCCGCGTCGCCCATCTCCTCCTCGAGCGACTCGAGGTCCTCGCCCTTCTCCAGCCGGCGCAGCATCTCCTCCATGCGCGGGCCCAGGCGCATGCCGGCGACGTCGCCGAAGCGGCGGAAGAAGCGGGCCATCTGCCGCGGGTTCTCCTCGTCGCCCATCTGGTCGAGCTCGCCGGCCATCGACTCCATGGCGCGCTCCATGCGTTCCTCGTCGAGGCCCGGGAACGGGTTGTCCTCCTCGTCTTCCCCCGCAGCCTCGCTGCTGCCGCTCCGTTTCAGGGTGGCGAAGCGGGCGGGGCGTCGCTCGAGCTCCGGGCGGCCGCAGCGTGGGCAGCTCGGCCGCGCCGTGGTGTCGATGCGGGCGGAGAAGAAGTTGTAGAGGGTGTGGCAGGTCGGGCAGTAGAACTCGTAGATCGGCATCGCGGTGCCTGCGCTGGTCTCGGAGCTTCAGATGGTCGCGGGAACCTTCGGCGCGCTGGGTCC
>DASYUP010000452.1:0-6536 GCA_036001185.1 Thermoanaerobaculia bacterium | reverse complement strand
CTGATTGATGCCGCCGTTGGCCGTCACCGCCGAGATGTAGTCGCCGTCCTGGGTGATGGTCGCCGAGCCCTGCTGGTTGATCAGCTCGCTGGCGGTGTTGGGGGTCGTCGTGGTGGCCGGCGTCCCGGCGGCGCGAGCCGGCAGTGGCAACAGGAGCACGGCACCAAGGGCCACGGCGCGCAGAAGGCCGTGACTCGAGAGGCCTGGACAGGGGAGCGAGTCCTTTGCAGACACCAGGTGCACCTCTTCGTTTCGCAGCCCCCGACAGAAACAACAGGATCCCCGCGGCGCGGCGCGCCGCAGGGCAACGGAATGTCCGATGCAGCTAGTTGTAGTCCATGGACGCTCTTCCCGCCAGGCCGAGGGCAGAAACTCGGTCCGCGCTAAGCTTCCGCCCATCGTGACCGACGGCAAGAAACCCGATCCCCCAGGTCCAGGGCGCGTCGCCGGCGCCGTGCGGCCGGCGATGCGCCCGCCACCCGCCGCGCCGTCGCTGGTTCCTGCGTCGACCGCCACCCCGCGCGCCGCCGGCCGCGCCGACCAGGGCACCGCCACTCGCGCTGCCGCCGCCACGCCGTTCGGCGCCCTCGCCTCCGACCTTCGCTCCGCCGGCCGCGCCAGCATCGAGCAGGCGGCCTTCGGCAAGCGGCCTTACCTGCGCCTGGCCTTCATGAACCCCTACAACCTGTCGCTGCTGAGCGGCGGGCTCGCCGCCTCGGTGCTCACCGTCAACCCCTTCCTCGCCTTCGCCACCCTCGGCCTCGAGGCGCTCTGGCTGCTGCACGCCCCCGACTCGGCGCGCCTGCGCCATCTGCTCTGGGACCCGCGGCTCGCCGGCCTGCGCAGCAGCATCGAGGCGGCCGAGCGGGCGCAGCGCCTCGCCGGTCTCGACTCGCAGGCGCGCGACCGCGTCGAGGCGCTGGTCGCCCGCCGCGCCGAGATCCAGCGGCTGTCGGCGCAGAACCCTTCCTTCACTGGCGACCTGCTGCGCAACGAGCTGGTGAAGACCGATCGGCTGATCGACGCCTTCGTCGACATGACGCTCACCTGTGCCCGCTACGAGGCCTACCTGGCGAGCGTCGACGCCGAGCACCTCGAGCGCGACCGCCAGCGCTTCGCGCGCGCCGAACAGCTCGCCACCCAGGGGCATGGCGCCGACGATCAGCAGGCGCAGATCGCCCGGAAGAACCTCGCCATCATCGTCAAACGGCTGGACAAGATGCAGGAGATCCAGCGCTACCTCTCGGTGGCCCGCGGCCAGCTCGACCTCATCGAGAACTCCTTCCAGCTCATCGCCGACCAGATCGTCACCATGCAGTCGCCGCAGGAGCTCTCCGGCCAGCTCGACGAGCTGCTCGACGGCGTCGAGGCCATCCGCGAGACCACCCGCGACACCGAGAAGCTGCTGGGCTCGCTCGAGAGGGAGATGTGACGGCTACCGGGACCTCCTTCATCCGCCCCTTCCCCGCCTGGGCCGAGGACCTTCGTCGCCGCTACCTGCGGGGCGAGGCTTCGATGTTCCTCCTCCACGGCAACGTCTACGACGCCGTGCTGCACGACGGCAAGGCGATGGCGCTCTCCGACTTCCTCGCCGGTCCCCTGCTGCGCGACAGCAAGCAGACGATCGTGCTCTACAACGTGGCCACCGGCGCCCGCTTCGCCAAGCGACCGTCCGACGTCACCTTCCCCGAGGAGCTGCTGCCGCCGGGAGCGAAGGACCGCACCCTCGCCGCCCTCGAGGCGCTGCTCACCAACGGCACCCGCGCGGCGGTGATCCTCGAATACGCCGACGCGCTGGTGCCGTCGGGAGACCCGTCGTTCCAGGCCGACGCCGACCGCGCCGCGGCGGTGATGCTGCACCGCTGGTCGTTTCTCCCCTCGATCGAGCGCGGCGACAACGTGATCATCGTCATCGCCGAGAACTTGACCGACGTGACGCCCAAGCTGGTCAGCAACCCCAAGGTGGCGGTGGTCGAGGTGCCGATGCCCGACCGCGACCTCCGTCGCGGAGCGGCGCTACTCGCCGACCCCAAGCTCGACGCCAAGGACGCCGACCGTTACGCTGAGCTGACCGCCGGGCTCAAGGCGATCCAGATCGCCGCCATCCTGGCGCCGCCGCCGCCCGCCGAGGAGGAGCTCGCCGCTCGCGAGCAGTTCATCGCCGGCGTGCTGGGCAGCGGCCCCGAAGCGGCGGCGCGCGCCCACAAGCTGGCGGCGCTCACCGCCGGCCTGTCGCGGTCCGAGGTGCTGGAGCTGCTCGCCCCCGGCGCCACGGCGCCGGTGGACGATGCCGCCGCGCTCGCCGAGCGCGCCCGTCGCGAGGCCGAGAAGCTGATCGCCCGGCGCAAGCGCGAGATCCTCGAGCGCGAGTGCTTCGGTCTCGTCGAGTTCCTCGAGCCGCAACACGGCTTCGAGGTGGTGGGTGGTATGGAGGAGGTCAAGCGCGACCTCATGCTGGTGGCCGACAACATCCGCGAGGGGCGCACGAGCCGCGTGCCGATGGGGATGCTGTTCACCGGCCCCATGGGGACCGGCAAGACCTTCGTCGCCGAGGCCTTTGCCAAGGAGTGCGGCCTCACCACCATCAAGCTCAAGAACTTCCGCTCCAAGTGGGTGGGCGCCACCGAGGGCAACCTGGAGAAGATCCTTGGCGTCATCTCCGCCATCGGCCAGGTGGTGGTGATCATCGACGAGGGGGACCGCGCCTTCGGCTCCGGCGACGGCGAGAGCGACGGCGGTACCTCGTCGCGGGTGATCGCCCGCATCAAGGAGTTCATGTCGGACACCAGCAACCGAGGGCGCATCCTCTTTCTGGTGATGACCAATCGGCCCGACAAGCTCGACGTCGACTTGAAGCGCGCCGGCCGCCTCGACCGCAAGATCCCGTTCCTCTACTCGCAGACCCCCGAGGAGGTGGAGGCGGTCGCCCGCGCCCTGGTGAAGAAGAACAAGGTGCGCACCGAGGTCGACTTCAAGGACATCCGCGAGGGCTTCGGCAGGAAGCTGGTGGGCTACAGCAACGCCGACGTCGAGGCGGTCATCCTGCTCGCCAACGACGACGCGGCGAAGGCCGCCGGCCCCGACGCTCCCGTGCTGGCGGGCAACTTCCTGGGCGCCGCCGCCGACTACTTTCCGAGCCGCGACGTCGAGCTGCTCGAATACATGGAGCTGCTCGCCGTCTTCGAGGCCAGCAGCCGCCGCCTGCTGCCCGCCAAATACGCCGGCATGTCCCCCGAGGAGCTCGACCAGCGACTGCGGCTGCTGCGGGCGACGGTGGGCGGGCGTAGATAGGACCCGCAGAGCACGGTTGTAAGGCCCGGCGCTGGCCCCCCTTCGGTGCCGACGTCGATCTGGGGGTAAGGCGGACATCATGGGTCCACTTACCCCCCGCCGCCCGCTCTGCCGCCGCCCTCTCGCTTGCCGCGTTGGCGTGGCTCCTGCCGCTGCCTGCCGGCGCGACGCCTCTCCGCCTCCTTGGTGGGCGCCGACGACTTCCGCATCAGCGAACGCTGCGCGGTCGGGTGCGTGGCCGCGCAGCGAGGCTACGGTGGCGCGCGCCCTACCCTCCGGCGGGGTACGGTCGGGTGTCCTGCCAAATGAGCCGCTCCTCGGTGCGCGCCGAGAAGAAGTCCGCACAGCGGCCATCACCCTGACCAGTGAAGCCGCCGTCGGGATGGCAGAGCACCGTGCCACTCTGGTCGTAGAGATCGCCCGGGATGTCGCAGCACCGCGAGGGCCGGAAGTACGCGGTCGCGTTGCGATAGCGGTAGCGCAAATGGAGGAAGGCGGATTGGTCACCGGTTGGCTCTCGAGCTGCGCGATCAGCTTCTGGAGCCACGCGGGACTTTCCCCAGCCGGCTCGCTCGGCGACGAGCGTCCGCACCCCTGCGCGGAGGCCAGGAGCGCGAAAGCGACGGCGGCCGAGCAACGTATGGTTCTGCCGACGCCGCGATGGAGCCCGTCAGGTCTTCGACTGGAGCGCCATCGTCGCCCATACTCGCTCGTCGCGGGGGATGGGGTCGACCGCCCCGTAGCCGAGCGTGGAGAGGGCGGCGGCGACGTTGGCGTAGCGCGCCGCCACCTCCGGCGCATCGCCCCGTAGCAGGCGGGTGACGAGGGCGCCGGCGAAGCAGTCGCCGGCGCCGGTGCCATCGAGGGCGTCGACGCGTAGGCCGGGCAGCTTGACGCGTACTTGCGGAGTCGCCAGCAGACAGCCCTCGCACCCCAGCTTGAGGGCCACCAGCCCGGCACCCCTCTCGAGCATGAGGTCGGCGACCGCCTCCGGCTCCGTCAGGCCGGTGAGCAGGGTCACCTCGTCCCAGCTCGGCAGGCAGAGGTCGGTGAGGTGCAGCGCCTCGCCGATCACCGCCCGCGCCTCGTCGAGCGACCAGAGGCCGAGGCGCAGGTTGGGGTCGAAGCAGACGCGCACGCCGTGGGCCCGGGCGTGCGCCATCGCCGCGAAGGCGGCCTCGCGCGGCCCGGCACCGATGGCGAGGCTGATGCCGGAGAGGTGCAGCAGCTTGGCCGCGGCGATCGCTTCGAGCGGCAGGTCCTGCGGGCGATAGCGGCTCGCCGCCGAGCCGGCCCGCCGGTACTCGAAGCAGCGCTGGGTGGGCTCGGGCACCACGAAGTAGAGGCCGGTGGGGGCTGCCGCGTCGGTCAGCACGTGCCGGTCGTCGACGCCCTCGCGCTGCCAGAGCTCGCGCAGCATCCGCCCGAAGCGGTCGTCACCCACGGCGCTGAGGTAGCCACGTGCCCGCCGCTGCGCGCCGCCGCGACGCAGAAGTTCGAGGTGTCACCGCCAAACCCCTGTAGATAGGTGCGTGGCTCGCCCGGGCGGCAGATCTCGACCAGCTCCACCAGGGGCTCGCCGAAGGCGAGGATCTCCGGCGCCACCCCGAGCGTGGGATCCATCAGAAGAAGGTCTGCACCAGCTCGAGGACGCGGTAGTCGCGGTCGAGCACGGCGATCTGCCGCCACTTGTCGAAGGTCAGGCAGGGGTGCGAGACGTCGAGCCCCAGCATGTCGCCGACCTGGAGGTCGTCGCCGGGGGCGATGCGCAGGTAGGCGTGCTGGTCCATCATGTCGGTGATCGCCCAGTGTGCCGGGGCCGTCGAGGGCCGCTCGTCGGCGCCGGGGCGGAAGCGCACAGCCGGCGTTGGGTAGCCGGCGTCGAAGGCGACGTCGCGCTTGCCGAGCCCGACGATCGCCCGCTCGGGCTCGGGGACCGAGAGCACGTAGGCCCAGATCTGCAGCGCCGGCAGCAGGCCGCCCTGCATGCGCTGCGCGATCGGGTTGCTCTTCAGGATGCGCGCCTGCGGCGCGCGGTAGAGGCCGACGTCGTGGGTGAGATAGCAGCCGGGCCGCAGCACGACGTCGACCGCCTCCTTCGGCAGGGCGCCGGCGAACTCCTCCGCCACGACGTCGTACCAGGCCGATCCGGCGCCGGAGAGGATGGGCCGCGGCGCCTTCACTCTGCCCTCGGCGATCAACCGCGCGAGCACGCCGGCGGCGCGCCGCAGGAAGGCGCGAATGTCGCTCTCCTCCTTGAGTACCCCCTCGTAGACCTCGACGCCGGCGAGCCGCACGGTGTCGCTCCAATCGTCCAGCGCCCGCAGCACCGCCTCCTCCTGCGCTGCATCGCGCGCTCCCGTGCGGCCCCCCAGGGGGCCGAGCTCGAGCAGTACGTCGACGGCGAGCGAGCGCGGGCGGAAGAAGCGGCCGAGGTGCTCCACCGCGCGCGGCGAGTCCACCAGGCAGTAGAAGGCGAAACGGCCGTGGGCCGCGGCGCGCGACTCGACGAGCGCCTCGGCCACCATCTCCAGGTTGCGGCGGCCCACCAGCAGGTTGGCCATCAGCACCCGCGGCACCCCGTGACGGAAGGCCACCAGCGCCTGCTGCGCGGTGGCCACGGTGAGGCCCCAGGCGCCCGCCTCGAGCTGGCGGTGGAAGAGCTTGGGCGCCATGGTGGTCTTGCCGTGAGGCGCCAGGTTGAGGCCGTATTCGTCGATGAACGACTGCATCCAGCGCAGGTTGTGGGCCAGCCGCTCCTCGTACAAGACGGCCGCCGGGAGGCTCAGCTCCTCGGCGAGCAGGTTCCAGCCGGGCGACGGGAGCTCCCCGTTCGACCCTGCCGCGAGCGCACCGATTCCCTTGTCGAGTGGCCTCATCGCCACCGGTCCTTGCCCATTACTAAAACGATATAGTACTTGCAATCACCGATGCCAGAGCCCGTGGGAACCGCCGGCCAGCCGCCGACCTACGATCTCCTCGTGCGCCGCGCCTTGCTGCTGGACGGCAGCGGCGGGCCGCCGGTGCTCGGCGACCTGGCGGTCGCCGCGGGGAGGATCGCCGCCATCGCCGGCGCCGGCACCCTGGCGCCGGCGGCCGCGGCGGTGGTCTTCGAGGCGGACGGCCTCGCCCTCGCCCCCGGCTTCATCGACGTCCACACCCACGACGACACCCAGGTGGTGCGCGCGCCGCAGATGGCTCCCAAGCTGTCGCAGGGCGTCACCACCGTGGTGGTGGGCAACTGC
>DASYUP010000451.1:0-3086 GCA_036001185.1 Thermoanaerobaculia bacterium | reverse complement strand
AGCGGCGTGCGCGCCTCGTCGATGAGGATGGAGTCGACCTCGTCGACGATCGCGTAGTGGTGCCCGCGCTGCACCATCGACGCGAGGTCGAACTTCATGTTGTCGCGCAGGTAGTCGAAGCCGAGCTCGTTGTTGGTGCCGTAGGTGACGTCGGAGTTGTAGGCCGCCTGGCGGTCGCCGTCGGGCATGTCGTGCTGGATGACGCCGACGCTCAAGCCGAGGAAGCGGTAGATGCTGCCCATCCACTCGGCGTCGCGGCGGGCGAGGTAGTCGTTGACGGTCACCACGTGGACGCCCTTGCCAGCGAGGGCGTTCAGGTAGACCGGCATGGTGGCCATCAGCGTCTTGCCCTCGCCGGTCTTCATCTCGGCGATCTTGCCGCGGTGCAGCACGATGCCGCCCATGAGCTGGACGTCGAAGGGGCGCATGCCGAGGGTGCGGCGGGCGGCCTCGCGGGCGGCGGCGAAGGCGCGCGGCAGGATGTCGTCGAGGGTGGCGCCCGCGGCCAGCTGCTCCTTGAGCTCGAGAGTCACGGCGCGGAGCTGCTCGTCGCTCTTGGCCTCCATCTCGGGCTCGACGGCGTTGACCGCCGCGACGATGGGCTGCATCTCGCGCACGTCGCGGTCGCCCTTGGTGCCGAAAACCTTGGTGAGGACCTTATGGATCATCGTGTCGTTTCTTTCGCGGACCGCTGTTCGCTGGGGGGACCTGCTGGCGGAGTTGGCCTGCCGGACGACGGCGGACGAGACGGGAAGCGCTTCCCGGGGCGGCGGGACTTTACCATGTTGCTGCCCGCAGCTTCGCCGGGAAGGAGCACTACGCACGGGCGCGAACGTCCTTCCACCAGAAGGGAAAACCGCCGCGCCGGGGAGTCAAATTCCGTGCTGGTGGAGGCGGCGAGAGTGCCGCCGCGAAGGGAGCGCTACTGGCGATCGCGGGCAGACCGCGATGCGATCGGAGAATCGCTCGCGCCTGCGAGCCGCCGCCGCTCTACAGCCCGGCGCCGCCGAGCGGACGGTCGAGGATGTAGCCGAGGGGGTTGACCGGCGCGCCGTCCTTGAGCACCTCGTAGTGGAGGTGGTAGCCGGTCGAGTGGCCGGTGTTGCCGACGTAGCCGACGACGTCGCCGCGGCGGATGCGCTGGCCGGGCTGCACGGCGGTGCCGGAGAGGTGGCCGTAGCGGGTGGTGATGCCGTAGCCGTGCGAGACGATCACCGCGGTGCCGAGGTCGCCGTGCGGGCCGGCGAGGACGACCACACCGTCAGCGGTGACGTGCACCGCGCGGCCCGGCGGGGCGGCGATGTCGAGGCCTTCGTGGAAGGCCGGGCGCCCGTTGACGGGATCTCGCCGCACGCCGAAGCCGCTGGTGAACAGGCCGCCGGTCGGCGTCACGGTCGGCATCGCCGACAGCCAGCGGAAGCGGTTGGTGAGCGTCCCCTCGACGCGATCGAGATCGTGGGCGAGACCCTGCAGGCGCTGCGTCATGCGCTCGACGCTGGCCTGGCCCGGCTGGGTGGCGTGCTCGGCCAGGGAGCCGCCGATGCCGGCGTCGCCGCCGTTGTCGAGCTCCTCGATGCCAGCGACGATCGCCAGCTTGCGGGTGCGCTCCTCATAGGCGGCGAGCTGCCCCTGCAGCTGGCGGATGTTCTGCTCGAAGGACTGGTTGACCTGGCGGAGCTGGCTGTTCTCGTGGCGGAGGTGCGAAACCTGGGTCTCGTCGACGGGGGCGGCGAGGAAGAGCCAGCCGAAGACGGCGGCGGTGACGATCAGCAGGCCGGCGACGGAGAGGAGTGACCAGAGGACGGTGGTGGAAACCTGGAATTTGCGGAACTTCGCACGCGTGTGCGGGACAAGGATGATGGTGTATCGCTTCCCGTCCATGAAGACTCCGCACCCTCGGAGGTTAGCGGCGTGCCCGCTGGGGCTGGCTTGTGGAACCGGCGAAGTGTATTGGAGCGCGTGGGGATGGGTCAAGTGCGCCGATCACTCGTCTTCGCTCATGTCATAAAAACATCGACGCCGCCCCACCAGGCTCGCCCCGATGGCTCGATGCCATTCGTTCGTGAAGGCGTTCACCGCTGTGCCGCCGCCGACGCCGTGGGTGGCGCGGCGCGGTCGAGGCAGCGGTACTGCAGCGCCTCGGCGACGTGGCTCACCTCCACGCGCTCGGCGGCGGCGAGGTCGGCGATCGTGCGCGCCACCTTCAGCACCCGCGTCAGCCCACGGGCGGAGAGCGCCAGGCGTTCGAAGGCGGTGTCGGCGAGCCGCTGCGCGGCGGCGTCGAGGGCGCACCAGCGGCGCAGGTCGGTGGCGTCCATCACCGCGTTGACCGGCAGCGGCCGACCGGCGAAGCGTGTCTCCTGGCGCCTTCGCGCCGCCGCGACTCGCGCGGCGACGTGTGCGCTCCCTTCCTCGGCAACGGACGGGCCGAGCAGCCGCAGCTCGGCGGCAGCAGGAACCGGCACCTCGACCTGCAGGTCGATGCGGTCGAGCAGCGGCCCCGAGAGCCGGGCCCGGTAGCGCTCGATCATCGCCGGCGAGCAGCGACACGGCCGCCGCGGGTCGCCGAGCAGCCCGCAGGCGCAGGGGTTCATTGCCGCCACGAGGGTGAAGCGGGCGGGAAAGGTGAGGCGGGCGCGGCTGCGTACGACAGTCACCACGCCGTCCTCGAGCGGCTGCCGCAGCGCCTCGAGGGCGTCGCGGCGGAACTCCGGGAGCTCGTCGAGGAAGAGCACCCCGGCATGGGCGAGGCTCACCTCGCCCGGGCGCGGCACCGAGCCACCGCCGATCAGCCCGCCGGCGCTGGTGTGGGCGTGCGGGCTGCGGAAGGGCCGCTCGCAGCGCAAGCCGGCGGGGGAGAGCTCGCCGGCGAGCGAGTGCACCTTGGTGACGGCGATCGCCTCCTGCCGGCAGAGCGGCGGCAGGATGCCGGGAAGGCGGCGGGCGAGCATGGTCTTGCCGCTGCCCGGCGGACCGACGAGGAGCAGGTTGTGCGCCCCCGCCGCGGCGATCTCCAGCGCCCGCTTGGCGACCGGCTGGCCGCGCACGTCGGCGAGGTCGGCAGCAGTGCTCGCCACCAGCTGGGG
>DASYUP010000450.1:0-8604 GCA_036001185.1 Thermoanaerobaculia bacterium | reverse complement strand
CCTGCACCCGCACCTGCTGCATGAACACCGGCACGATCGACAGCGGCGCCTCGCCGGCGGCGACGACGCCGATGAGGTGGATGGTGCCGCCCAGCCGCACGGCCCGCAGCGACTGCGGCAGCGTCCCCGCGCCCCCCACCTCGACGACGTGATCGACCCCTTCGCCGGTGAGCTCGCGCACGCGCTTGCCCCACGCCGGCTCGCGCACGTAGTTGACGGTCTGCCAGGCGCCGAGGGCGCGGGCGCGCAGGAGCTTGTCGTCCGAGCTCGAGGTGACGATGACGCGGGCGCCGTGCAGCAGGGCGATCTGCAGGGCGAAGAGGGCGACGCCGCCGGTACCCAGCACCAGCACCGTCTCGCCGGCCTGCACCCGTCCGTGGGTGACGAGGGCGTTCCAGGCGGTGACGGCGGCGCAGGGGAGGGCCGCCGCTTCGGCGTCGTTGAGGTGGGCCGGTGGCCGTACCACCGACTCGGCGGCCACCGTCATCAGCTGGCGCAGGGTGCCGTCGAGCGGGCCGCCGAGCGTCGCGCGCATGCGCTGATCCGGCCTGCCGGCCAGCCAGCGTGGCGCGAAGATCGGGCAGACACGGTCGCCGGCCGCGAAGTCGCGCACTCCCGGCCCCACCGCAACCACCTCGCCGACGGCATCGGAGCACGGCACCAGCGGCAGCGGCTGGCGCGGGTTGTAGCGCCCGTCCAGCATCAGCAGGTCGCGATAGTTGAGTGACGCCGCGCGCAAGCGCAGCAGCAGCTCGCCGTGGCCCGGCACGGGGTCGGGCAGCTCGACCGCGCGCAGGTGATCGCGGCCGAAGCTCTCCTCGATACGCCAGGCACGCATGGGTCGCCGGGCCTCCGGCTCAGCGATCCTCGGCCAGCGCGGCGGCGATGCGCGCCTGCAGCCGCTGCGCCTCGCCGGGGTCGAGCTTGCCTGCCGGCCAGCGGATGCCGAGCCCCTCGCCGCCGGCGTCGCCTGCGGCCGGCTTGGGGATGATGTGGAAGTGCACGTGGAACACCGCCTGGTGGGCCGCGGCGCCGTTGTTCTGCAGCACGTTGTAGTCGGTGATGCCGGTGGCGGCGACGACGGCGCGGCAGAGCCGCGGCAGCACGCGGCCGAGGGCGGCCGCCGACTCGGCCGACAGCTCGTGCAGGTGGGCGGCGCGTTCCTTGGGGATGACGAGAGTGTGCCCGCTGGCGAGCGGCCCGACGTCGAGCAAGGCGAGCACCTGCTCGTCCTCGTAGACCCGGTAGCAGGGAATCTCGCCGCTGAGGATGCGGTCGAAAATCGTCGTCATGAACGCGTATCCTATCGTCGTGGATGACACCGGGGGGGCAAGGTACGCGCGTTGCATCGGCAACCAGGTGATGAGCCGAAGAAGGGGTTTGCGCCGGGGGCTGGTCGGGCTGTTGCTCCTCGCCGCGCTGGCAGGAAGGCCGGCGGCCGCCGTCGAGAGCTGGCGCACCGTTCCGCTGTGGGGCGGCGACGTCGTCAGCCTGGCCTTCGCGCCGGCCGATCCGGACCTGGTGCTCGCCGGCACCGCCGCAGGGCAGGTCTTCCTCTCCCGCGACGGCGGCGCCAGCTGGCAGCCGGCGGGGGCCGTCTTTCCGCTCGCCGGCTGGATCGTCGCCAGCCTGCAGTTCGATCCCAACCGGCCGTCCCGTGTCTGGGCGGCGCTGCGCGGCGTCTTCGGCGGCGGCGCCCTGGTGCGCTCGGATGATCTCGGGCGCAGCTGGGAGACGCGCACGCAGCGGCCCGGCGACGAGATCTTCGCCCTGGCGCTGGTCCCCGGCGAGGAGGGGCGGCTGCTCATCGGCACTCGCACCGGCGTCTGGGGCAGCAGCGACGCCGGCACCAGCTGGCGCCAGCTGTCGGGGAGCCAACCCGACCTGGTGGAGGTCTCGAGCCTGCTCGTCCATCCGCAGCACCCGCAGACGGTGATCGCCGGCACCTTCCGCCGCGCCTTCCGCAGCACCGACGGCGGCGCCACCTGGCGGGGTGTCTTCGACGGCATGGTGCTCGACACCCAGATCTTCAGCCTCGCCGCCGTGCCCAACAACGACTCCGAGGTGTGGGCCGCCACCTGCGGCTGGGTCTACAGGAGCGACGACGGCGGCGAACGCTGGGCGCGCTTCAAGGACGGGCTGACCGAGCGTCGCGCCCCCGGCTTCCAGGCGCTGCCGGGCGGCCGCCTGCTCGCCGGCACGGTTTCGGGGGTCTACTCGTCGGACGACCGCGGCGCCACCTGGGCGCGCCGCACGCGCGACGACCTCTCGGTGGCGACCGTGGCGTATCACCCGAAGCGGCCGGCGGTGGTGCTGGTGGGTACCGAGGGCAGCGGCGTCTGGCGCTCCACCGACGGCGGCGCCACCTTCCTCCCCGCCAGCCATGGCATCACCGCGCCTCGCGTGACGGCGCTCGCCCGCGGCAGGAACGAGCTGCTGGCGGCGGTGGCGCACGGCGGGCCGGCGGCCGGCATCTACGCCGTGCTGGCGCGCGGCAGCCGCGTCGTGCACCAGACGACGCAGATGCCCACCGTGCTGTCGCTGGCGGTCGCCGGACGCGATGCCTGGGCGGCCACCGAGGGGGGTCTCTTCGCCCGCCGCGACGGCATCTGGACGCGGGTGGGCGAGCTGCCGGCGGCGCGCTTCGAGCAGGTGGTGGCGGCGGACGGCCGGGTGGTGGCGCGCAGCCGCGACGGCCTCTTCGAGCGCGCTGGCGAGCGCTTCGCGCCGATCACCGCTCCCGCTCCCGCCTGGTCGGCGGCGGTGCACGGCGGTGAGGTGATGGTGGCGGGCGCCGCGGGCGCCTGGCAGCTCGCTGCCGAAGGGCCGCGCTCGCTGACGCTGCCGGCGGTGGGGCAGCTCGGCAGCTCCGGTGGACGCCTCTTCCTCAGCGGCGCCGACGGATTGTGGACCCGCGGGCGCGGCGACGGCGCCTGGCTGTCCCACATCAAGGGGCGCGCCCGCGTGCTCGCCACCGGCGACGCCTCCTTTCCGGCCGTGGTGGTGAGCGAAGATGGCGCCCAGCTGTTCGCCACCGCCGACCGCGGGCTGCACCTGCTGGCGCTGCCGATCCCCGCCCGCGACGTGCTCGCCGCGGCGGTCGACGGCGGGCAGCTCTTCCTCGGCACTTCGGGCTACGGCTTGCTGCACGCCGATCTCGACGAGCTCGTGCCGCCGGTTGCGGGTGGCGGCGCCACGGTGGCAGCCGGGCCGCACTAGTCATGCCCGGGCGCCGCGAGCGCGTCCCTTTGACGCCCGCCGGGCTGGGTGGGTAGGCTGCGGGCTCGACACGCCCAGGCACTGCCCTGGAACGCGGGGCCGGATGCGCTTAGGAGGCTGACGATGCCGCGGACGGTCATCGACGTGCTGGAGTCCACCGCCCGCGCGTACGGCGCCAGGCCGGCCCTCAAGGTGAAGCGCGGCGGCAGCTGGAAGACCTGGAGCTGGAGCGACTACGCGGCCGAGGTGCGGCTGCTGGCGCGCGGCCTGATGGCGGTGGGCCTGCAGCCCGGCCAGGGCGTCGTCGTCATGGGCTACAACCGGCCGGAGTGGTTCCTCGCCGACCTGGCGGCCATCGCCGCCGGCGGCGTGCCCACCGGCATCTACACCACCAACACGGCGGAGCAGGTGCGCTACATCAGCGACCACTGCGAGGCGGCGGTGGCGGTGGTGGAGAACCGCGACTACCTCGCCACCTTTCTCGCGATCTGGCCGCGGCTGCCCAAGCTCAAGGCGATCGTGCTGATGGAAGGCGAGTCGCACGAGGACGGCGTGCGCTCGTGGGGGTGGCTGCGCGACCTCGGCGGCGGCGTCGCCGAGAGCGAGCTGCAGGCGCGGCTGGCGGCCCAGGGCGACGACGACCTCGCCACCCTCATCTACACGTCGGGCACCACGGGAGAGCCCAAGGGAGTGATGCTCTCCCACCGCAACATCGTGTGGACGGCCGAGCAGGTGGCCAACGCCTACGACCTCGGCGGCGGGGAGAGCGTGGTCTCCTACCTGCCGCTGTCGCACATCGCCGAGCAGATCGTATCTCTGCACGGGCCGCTGGCGCGCGGCGCCTGCACCTGGTTCGCCGAGAGCCTCGAGCAGCTGGGGGAGAACCTGCGCGAGGTACGGCCGCACGTCTTCTTCGCCGTGCCGCGGGTGTGGGAGAAGATCCAGGCGAAGATGCAAGCCGCGGGCGCCGCGGCGCCGCCGCTGCGCAAGAAGCTGGTCGCCTGGGCGCGGCGGCAGGGCCTCGCCGCGCACTACGCCGACCAGGGGCGCGGCAGCAAGCCGCTGCTCTACCCGCTGGCGAAGAAGCTGGTGCACTCCAAGGTGCGGCAGCGCCTGGGGCTCGACCGCGCCACCATCTGCGCTACCTCGGCGGCGCCCATCTCGCTCGACACGCTGGAGTTCTTCTTGAGCCTCGGGGTTCCCATCCTCGAGGTCTACGGGATGAGCGAGTGCACCGGGCCCACCACCTTCTCGCTGCCCGACCGCTACCGCACCGGCCGCGCCGGCTACGCCATTCCCGGCACCGAGCTGGCGATCATGGGCGAGGCCGGCGAGATCTGCATGCGGGGCCCACACGTCTTCCTCGGCTACTACAAGAACGAGGCGGCCACGCGCGAGTGCAAGGATGCCGAGGGCTGGCTGCACTCGGGCGACGTCGGCCGCATCGACGAGGACGGCTTCCTGCAGGTCACCGACCGCATCAAGGAGCTCATCATCACCTCCGGCGGCAAGAACATCGCCCCGCAGGCGCTGGAGGGCAAGCTCAAGGCGATCCCCGGTGTCGGCCAGGCGGTGGTCCTCGGCGATCGCCGCAACTTCATCGCCGCGCTGCTGACCCTCGACCCCGAGCGGCTGCCGGCGGCCGCCGAGCACGCGGGCAGCCCCGCGCGCACGCCCGAGGAGGGAGCTAGCTGCGCCATCTTCCGCGCCTTTCTCGAGCAGCAGGTGGAGGTGGTCAACGGCACGCTGGCGCGCTACGAGAGCATCCGCCGCTTCACCGTGCTGCCGGGGCAGCTGACGGTGGAAGGGGGCGAGCTGACGCCCACCATGAAGCTCAAGCGGCGGGTGATCGCCGAGCGCCATGCCGGCGAGATCGCCGGTCTCTACGCCGAGCGGGCGGCACCGGCCTGACATGCCGCGGCTGACCAGGATCTACACGCGTACGGGCGACCGCGGCGACACCGCCCTCGGCGCCGGGCAGCGGCTGCCCAAGGACCATGCGCGGGTGGAGGTCTACGGCACCGTCGACGAGCTCTCCTCCGCGCTCGGCGTGGCGCTCGCCGCCGGCCTCGACGCGCGGCTCGACGGCGAGCTGCGGCGGGTGCAGAACGAGCTCTTCCACCTCGGCGCCGACCTCTGCGTGCGCGAGGAGGACAAGGCCAACCGCCCAGGGCCGCGCATCGAGGAGCGCCACGTGGCGGCGCTCGAGGCGACCATCGACGAGCTCAACGCGGCGCTGCCGCCGCTCGCCAACTTCGTGCTGCCCGGCGGCACCCCCGGCGCCGCCCAGCTGCACGTGGCGCGCACCATCTGTCGTCGCGCCGAGCGGCTGCTGGTGACGCTGACGCGGGACGAGGCGGTGGGCGCGCAGACGCTGCCTTACCTCAACCGCCTCTCCGACGCCCTCTTCGTCATGGCCCGCTGGGAAAACCACCGCCGCGGCGTGCCCGACGTGCTGTGGGACAGCCGGGCCTGACTGTTGCGCCCCTACCGCTTGCCGGTGCCCAGGGCTCGCTGGATCGCCTCGCGCACCTGCGCGTCGTCCCAGTCGACGGCGCCGACGAACTTGCGCCGCGTCTTGCCGTCGACGATCAGATAGCTCTCCGGTAGCTGCGACGTGCCGTAGCGGTGGGCGACCTCCCAGTTGGGGTCGAACAGCACGTCCTCGGAGTCGGCCAGCGTCTGCGCCCGGCCGGGGTCGTCGTTGACGGCCACCATCACCACCCGGAAGCGCCGCTCGCCGGCGAGGTCGTGGATGAGCCGGCCGAGCGACGGGGCCTCGACCACGCAGGGCGGGCACCAGCTGGCGTAGAAGTGCAGCAGGGTCACGGGGGCGAGCTCGGCGGCGAGGGGTGCCGGGCGGCCGCCGGCGTCGACGAGGAAGCCTCCCTTGGAAGCGGTGCCGCTGCCGCGGGGCCAGAGCATGGCCACGACCGCCACCGCGGCGACGGCCAGCAGTAGCCAGCGCGCCGGGCCGCGGATGTCGGCTTGCGGGGCACCGGCCACCGGCGCTGGCTCGGCGCTCGCTGACTCGGCGGGTGCGACAGCGGTGGGGTCGATTCTTGCCATGGGGCCCTTCGCGCTTCGGGTCATCTTTTGACCCGAAGCCCGCGCGCTCTCTAGAATACCGCCCCAGCGCTCGTCGGCACCATCCATATCGTGAACCGCGACCCCCAGAGCGAGGGCGGTGCGCTGCGCACCCGCCAGGACTCGCCCCGCATCGCCGAGCTGGAGAAGCTCCTCGGCGACTTCCTCATCGAGGAGGAGCTCGCCCGCACCTCCCGCGCCGTCATCTATCGCATCCGTGCCGGCAACCGCCCCGAGCGCCAGCTGGCTCTCAAGGTGGCGCTGCAACCTGTCGAGGGCGAAGACCTCGACCGCTTCCAGCACGAGGTGCGGCTGCTCTCCGAGGCCCGGCACCCCAACGTCGTCGAGGTCTACGACTTCGGCGTGCTGCCCGGCAGCTTTCCCTTCCTCACCATGGAGCTGCTCACCGGCACCGACCTCGTGCAGCGGGTGCAGGCGGACTGGGAGGTCTTCTACACCGTGGCGCTGGAGGCGGCGGCGGGGCTCGCCCACATCCATCGCCACGGCATCGTCCACCTCGACATCAAGCCGGCCAACCTCGGCCTCGTCGAACGCGAGGACGGCTCGCTCGGCCTCAAGATCCTCGACTTCGGCCTCGCCCAGAACGTGCGCGGCCCGCTGGACCGGCGCATCCGCGGCACCCTCGCCTACGTCGCCCCCGAGGTGCTGCTGCAGGACCGCTACGACCACCGCGCCGATCTCTACTCGCTGGGGATGACGCTCTTCCAGCTCGCTACCGGCGTGCTGCCGTCGGCGGGCAGCGACGCGGCCGCCATCCGCTTTCATCTGCAGGCCGAGGCGCCCGACCCGCTCGCCTATCGACCCGACATGCCGGCGCAGCTCGCTTCCATCCTGCGCCGCCTGCTCAACCGCGACCCGCAGGGACGCTTCCCCTCGGCGGGGCGTCTGCTGCTCGAGCTCGCCGACCTCGCCGGTCGCGACGTCGATCCCGGCTCGATGGCGCTCGGCGAGGGGCGCGTGCTGGCCTCGCGCATGATCGGCCGCGACGAGCTGGTCGAGACGTTGCGCGTGGCCCTCGGTCAGGCGGCCCGCGGCGAGCCGCAGGTGGTGCTGGTGGAGGGCGCCGAGGGGCTCGGCAAGTCGCGCCTGTTGCGCGAGTTCCGGCTGGTGGCGGCGATGCAAGGGGCGCGCGTCGGCATCGGCCGCGCCGTCGCCACGCGCCCCGAGCCGCTGCGCGCCGTGCGCGGCGCTCTGCGCCACCTCGGGCTCGAGCTCGAGGAGCTGCAGCGCGCGCCGGCGCAGGGGGAGAAGGGCGAGCGTCACCGGCTCTACGGACGCCTGGGCGACGAGCTGCGGGCGGCCGCCGCCGAGGGCGGCCCGCTGGTGCTGCTGCTGGAGGACCTCCACCTCGCCGGACCCGAGACGCGCGAGCTGCTCGGCTATGCCGCCACCGAGATCGCCGGCGCGCGGCTGATGGTGGTCGCTACCCGCCGCCCCGGCGACGTCGGTGAAGCCGAGGCGGACGGCTGGCCGGAAGAGGGTGCCGTGCAGCGCCTGCTGCTGCAGCCGCTCAGCGCCGAGCTCACCCGCGAGCTGGTCGACGCCAGCCTCGGCACCGACGGCCTGCCGCCGCCGCTCTACGAGTGGATCCACGAGCGCTCGGAGGGCAACCCGGCCCGTGTGCAGCAGCTGTTGCACCACCTCATCGACGAGCGGGTGCTGCGCTTCCGCCAGGGCGAGTGGAAACCGTCGCTGCCGTCGCTCGCCCGCCTCGCGGCCCCGGAGCAGCTGCAGGTCCTCGATCGCGAGCGGCTCGCCGGGCTGCCCCCGCCCGAGCTCGCGCTGCTCGAGGTGATGGCGGTGGTGGGCGAGCCCACGCACTGGCGCCGCCTCGCCGAGCTGCTGCGCGTCGAGCCCCCCATCCTCTATGCCACCGTCGCCGAGCTCGCCGGCAAGGGTTTCCTCGAGCCGACGCCCGAGGGCATGGGGGTCTACGGCTTCGCCCAGCCGGCGCTCGGGCGGGCGGTCTACGAGGGGCTGCCGGCCGACCGGCGCCGCGAGCTGCACTGGCAGTGGGCGGAGCTGCTCGCCCGCCGCCAGTCGGAGGGCGAGCCCGAGCTGGTGGCCGCCGTCGCCGAGCACTACTGGGCCGGCGGCGACCGCGAGGCCAGCCTGCCCTACCTGCTCGAGGGGGCCGAGCGCGCCCGCTCGGTGTTCGGCTTCCGCGAGTCCGCCGACCTCTTCGGCCGCGCCGCCGAGGTCTACCAGGAGGGCGGCGACGCGGCGCGCGCCACCGAGGTGCAGCTCAAGCAGGCCGAGGCGCTCGACGCCGGCGGC
>DASYUP010000449.1:0-5992 GCA_036001185.1 Thermoanaerobaculia bacterium | reverse complement strand
CGGCGATCGCACCCTAGGAGCCAAATGTCCGAGCGCAAGCAGTCGACGCACAAGCGCCCCGCACCGGGGCATCCAGGCCGCCGGGAGCAGGAGCCAGCCCCGCGTCCGGTGGAGCGCGTGCAGACCGGGGTCCGCCTCGAGAAGCGGCTCCTCAAGGTGCTCAAGGGGCTCGCCGAGTACCACGACCTCTCGCTTGGCGACCTCCTCGAGGGGGTGGTGTTGCACGCCTTCGAGGGCAAGCCCCCCTTCGGCCCCGACAGCCTGGCCAAGGTCCGCCAGCTCCGCGTCGTCTACGGCCTCGACCTCACGGCCGAGGACAGCCACCGGCTGGTCGAGCGCTCGTAGAGCTGGCGCGGTCAGTAGCGGAAGACCGCCGCCAGCGGCCCCATTCCCGAGACGCCGCCGGCGTACACCCGCCCGCCGTGGAAGAGCGCCTCGGTGGCGGCGCGATCCACCAGGTCCTCGTCGCCGGGCAGCCGCCGCTGGTGCACCTCGACGGTGCGCTCGGTGGCGTCGAAGCGGCCCCAGCGGTTGGCTCGCGGGTCGAAGAACAGAGTGTCCACCCGGCCGTCGACCGAGGCACGCAGCACCTCCTCGAGGTCGCTGCTCGCCCGCGGCGTGCCGGCGAGCTCCTGGAAGGCGGCGGCGGCGCGCTGCTCCTCGGCGCGCAGCACCGGCTCGACCGTCGGCCAGGCGCGCTGGCGCAGCTCCTCGCCGGAGAGGTCGTCGGGATTTCCATCGACGCCGCCCTCCGCGACCAGCCGTGGATGCCTGCTGACCTCGCGGAAGAGGGCGCGCTCGTAGTCGACGCCGGCGAGCACCAGGGGCAGCGGGCGGTCGTGCTGCAGCAGCGGTTTCTCGAGCTTTTCGGCGAGCACCTCGAAGAAGCGGCGCACCTCCCGTTTGAGGTCCTCGTCGACCAGCGCGTGCTCGTTATCGTCGTAGCCCATGGCCTCCTGCATGCTACGCGGGACGCCGCGCAGCTCGATCTCCTGCACGCCGTGCCGGCTGCCCTCGAAGAGCCGCACCCGCTTCTGGGAGATCGCCAGCAGGTGGAAGTGGCCGTCGCTGAAGATCAGCGGCAGCAGGGGCGCGAAGTGGAAGCGATCGCCGACCACGGCGAGCTCGGGGAAGCGCTCCGGCAGCCGATAGTGCCGGAACACGCCGGGGGCGACGAAGAGCGCCAGGCCGTCGCTGGGGTGGGCCCAGAACCCGGCGTCGTCGAGCAGGTCGCGGGCCGTTGCCAGCAGCTCGCCCGGGCGCCGCACGCCGCGCTCCGCAAGCTGGGTCTCGGCATCGCGCAGCAGGTTCTTGAGCCGGATGCGGTCCTCGGGGGCCTCCACCGCTGCGCGATGGGTGGGCAGGTAGAGCGAGACGCAGGGGGGTGCCTGGTCCCGCAAAGGGCGGAGCTCCTCGCGGCTCAGCAGGGTCATCGCCACCTCCGGAAGGGTGAGTGAGGCGTGGACGAAAGCGAGCCCGACCGACTGTCTGGCAGCCTATCCTGCGGGAGCTGCGTCGGGCGCGCGACGCTCGGCCAGGAGGCGCCGCAAGTCGCGTACCAGGGCCTCAACCTGCGCCCGCAGGTGCTCGGAGTCGCCATCGTTGTGGAGGATGCGGCCGGCGGCGGCCCGGCGGGCGTCCCCCTCGCCCTGGGCGGCCAGCCGCCGGCGCGCCTCCTCGAGCGGCAGGCCGCGAGCGATGGCCCGCCGCAACCGCACCTCCGGCGGCGCCTCGACGGTGACCACGAGGTCGAAGGCCTTAGCCCACCCCGCCTCGACCAGCAGCGTGGCCTCGAGAACGACGATGCCGCCGCGCTCGGCGGCGAGGGCGCGGAAGCGCTCGCCCACCAGCGGGTGAATGGCCTTCTCGAGGCGCCGCCGGTTCGCCGGATCGGCGAATGCGCGGGCGGCGAGGGCGGGGTGATCGACTCCGCCGGCGGCGGTGAGGACGCCGTCGCCGAAGAGCTCGCGCACCCGTGCCGCACCGGCCTCGCCGGGGCGATAGAGCTCGGCCACCAGCGCGTCGGCGTCGGCCACCGTGCAACCGGCCTCAGCGAGCAGGCGCGCCACCGTCGACTTGCCGGCGGCGAGGCCGCCGGTGAGGCCCACCAGCACGCGCGGTGGCGTGTTCGGCGCGCTCACGCGGCCTGCCGGTCGCGGGCGGCAGCGAGGGTGTTGACCAGCAGCATGGCGCGGGTCAGCGGCCCGACTCCTCCGGGCACCGGGGTGATGGCGCCGGCGAGCGGCGCCACGCGGTCGTAGTCGACGTCACCTACCAGCAGCGAGCCCTTGGCGCGGAAGCGCTCGAGCTTGCCCTCGTCGCCGGGAAAGGCGGCGCGCACCGCCGCCTCGCTCTCCAGCCGGTTGATGCCGACGTCGACCACCACGGCGCCGGGCTTGACGTGCTCGGGTCCCACCATCGCCGCGCGGCCGATGGCGGCCACCAGCAGATCGGCCTGGCGGGCCACCGCCGCCAGGTCGCGGGTGCGCGAGTGGCAGACCGTCACCGTGCAGTGGGCACGCAGCAGCAGGCCGGCCATCGGCTTGCCGACGATGGCGCTGCGCCCGAGCACCACGGCGTGCGCGCCGGCGAGCGGCACCTGGTAACGGCGCAGCAGCTCCATGATCCCCGCCGGAGTAGCGGAGAGGAAGCCTGGCTCGTCGAGCCAGAGGCGGCCGACGTTGATCGGGTGAAAGCCGTCGACGTCTTTCCGCGGGTCGATGCGGTCGAGCACGCGCCGGCCGGAAAGCTGCGCCGGCAGCGGCAGCTGCACGAGGATGCCGTCGATCTCGGGGTCGGCATTGAGTGAGTCGACGATGGCGAGCAGCTCGGGCTCGGTGACGGTCGCCGCCAGGCGATGGGTGCGCGACACCATCCCCACCTCCTCGCAGTCGCGTCCCTTGCTGGTGACGTAGAGCGTGGAGGCGGGGTCGTCGCCGACCAGCACCACCGCAAGGCCAGGCCGGCGGCCGCCCCCGGCCAGCAGCTCGGCGACGCCGGCGGCCACCTCGCCGCGAATCGCCGCCGCCACCGCCTTGCCGTCGAGGATCGTCGTCACGCCGCTCTCCTTGCCGTGTAGAGGCAGAGCACGCCGCCGCTGAGGTCCTGCCAGACGCCGTCGCCGAAGCCGGCCGCCCACAGTCGCTCGACGAAGCCGTCGCGCTGCGGAAAGGCGAGCACCGAGCTCGGCAGGTACGAATAGGCGCCACGGTCGCCCGAGATCCAGCGCCCGATGCGTGGCAGCAGGCGGCGGAAGTAGAAGAGATAGAGCGCGCGCAAGGGGGCAAAGCGCGGCACGGCGAACTCGAGCACCGCCAGCTCGCCGCCCTTCGCCAGCACGCGGGCGAGCTCGGCGAGGGCGGCGTCGAGGTCGACGACGTTGCGCAGGCCGAACGAGACCGTGGCGGCGCCGAAGGAGCCGGCGGCGAACGGCAGGGTGAGCGCGTCGGCGACCAGCGGGGCGGGCGGCGGCGCCGCGGCGCGGGCCCGCCGGCGGCGGGCGAACTTGTGGCGTGCCCGCGTCACCATCGGCAGGCAGAAGTCGGCGGCGGCCACGCGCGCGCCACGCCGATGCAGGGCGATGGCCTGGTCGCCGGTGCCGCAGCAGAGATCGAGCGCCGGCCGCGCCCGTGGGCCGCCGAGCGCCAGGGCGCGGGCGGCGCGCCACCGCCAGAGGTGGTCGAGCGAGCCCGAGAGCAGGTGGTTGAGCAGGTCGTAGGCGGGGGCCACCCGGGCGAACATGCCGCGGATGGCCTCCGGCCCCTTGTCGAGGGGCGGCTCGGCCGGCGGCGGCTCGGCGGGGGGCCGCGGGACGGGGGCGGCGTTCATGGGCCGCGTAGTCTATCGGTCGCGTCCCACGCCGCTCTTCGCATCTTCATACCTCCCCGGCGCGCGAGGTTGCCGCGGCCCGCCCAGCGGCCGCCGTCCGGCTGCCGCGCGCGCCGCCGCGCCTGTCAAAGCACCCGTTGGAAGTGGGGAATCCACCTGCGTAAACTGACGACGATTGACGAAGTCGACGAGGTGCTCGCCGCAGCCGGCTCCCTTCTTCCTCTGCGTGCGCCGCTCCGCGGGCGCACCGTACTGCGGACGCTTCTATCGAGTCGACCTGCGAGCAGTTTCATGGAGTCGCGACAGGCGCGATTCGGAGCGTTGACAGCAGCGGCCGGGGGGGGGGAGAATCTCCGCGCGGGGCATGTGACGTCGAGTGTGGCTGTCGGGTGAGGAAAGCCAACCGTAAATCGGAAGGAGTTGATGATGGACCGCCTGAAGAAGCTTCGGGACAGGAGGGTCTACTTCGGATTGGGCCTGGTCATTGTGGCTGCCCTGGTGGGCGCCCTCGCGCTGGCTCAGCCGACCAGAGCCGACTGCACGGTGACCGCGCGGGGAAAGTGGACGGGCACATGTGGCGGGGCGTACGCAGATTGCGAGGTCATGGTCTGCAAGCCGAGCATTTGAGCCAGCCGGAAGTGGAATGATGACAGCACGTGCCTCGCACCCACGTTGCGTTTCTCGGCGCCTTCCGTCAGGCGGCCGCTGGCGCGCCGTTCTCCGCCGTTGCTTCCCCTTGGTTCTTGCGGCCGCCGTCGGCCTTGGCGCCAAGGCACCATCGAGGTCACCGTCAGAGGGTCTCGTCCGGCTTGCGTCCGTTCCGTCGTTCTGGTTCACCGCCGCGATGACTGCCGATGGCAAGCGGCTCGTGGTGAGCGACATGCAACGCGGCGAACTCGCCGTCTTCTCACTCGGTGGGCAGCTCGACAAGCGGGTCGAACGTCCGGGGCTTGGCGCCTTGGAGTTCGATCGGCCTTTCCGCATCGCCAGAGATGGCGCGGGATTTCTCCTGCTCGATGGCAACGAGCACCTGCTCGAGCTGGATGGTGCCTTGGTGCCGCGGCAAGGCTGGATCTTGCCCCATTCGGAAGACCTCGGCCAGGGGCTGCCCTTCCAGGGTGAGCGCGGCAAGGTCGCTGAGGTCTTTCTCTGGGAGGCGGTGGGATCCGATGCCTCCCTCGTTGCCCGTGGCGATGTCCGTGACGCGAAGGGGTGGCGCAGCGGGGTTTTCCGTTTCACCCGGCGCGCCCCTTTTCGGGTATCGCAGCTCGCGGAGATTCCGGCGTTTCCGGACACGCACTATCTGTACTACCTGAACCTCAAGCCGACGCTCGCCACGCTCGGCGATGCGATCTATGAGCTACGCTTCGCCGCGCGCCCGGAGGTCAGGCGGTTGGCCCCTGAGCCGCGTTCCTGGCCGGCACCGAAGCCCCTCGACCTCCAGCTGCCGCTTCTCGCGGGGCTCGGGGGCAGGGAGGGCCAGCCGCAGCTGTACGCCAAGCTGCGTACCTTGCCGATGCAGGCCGGGCTTTATGCATGGCAGGGAGGGTTGTACCTGGTGTCGTGGCAACCCGGATCGGCCGGCGACCTCCGCTGGAGCCTCTGGCGTCTGGACCTCGAAAGAGGCTGGCGGGGGCCGATGTCCCTGGACCTGCCGCCCGAGGTGGTTTCTGTGGTCGTGGCCCCCGGCCCACAGTCCTGGGCGCTTCTTCTCTCAGGCCAACTCACAGCACCGGAGCAACAGGCTTTTCTCGGGGTCAAGCTACTGCCTGCAGAGAGTATCCGCAAGGCTTTGGAGTGAACCTAGGCCATCAGCACGTCGGCTATCGTCTCGTCGTAGCCACGGTGCTCGCGGCTTGGGTCGTTTCTTGTCAGGCGCGCGGCGAGCTGAGCGCGGCTCCGGGCTTGGTGAGAACGGGCGATGTGCCGGTAGATCTTGGCAGGGCGAGGCTAACCATCTTTTACGTGCCGGTATCGGGGTGCGCGAGCTCGCTGGCGCCCATCGTGAGCGCCCTTCGGCGAGGGCGTTGTCCCGCCCATTGTTGAACTTGGTGGGAGCAGTAGCGGCCGGTTGAGACACTAGGCGACTGCCGTCTGGTCGTCAACGTTACCGAGCAGAGCACGTAGGGCGGTCGCGAGTACCGGCAGGTCTCGATGTCCTTTG
>DASYUP010000448.1:0-9170 GCA_036001185.1 Thermoanaerobaculia bacterium | reverse complement strand
TGTGCGCAGCCGCGGCTGTCGAGGTAGAGCCCGAGCGCGCGAACGCCCGGCAGGCCGCCGGTCGCCTCGCGCACGGCGTGGGCGATGGCGCGCGCCACGGTGACGTCGCTGGTGGCGAGGCGGGCGTTGACGGCGAGCAGGAAGAAGCGGGCGCCGACGACGGTAACGCCGAGGCTCTCGTGCACGCGCGCGGGGCCGAAGTCGGGCGCCCACTCGGGCTGGGCGATCTTGGCGGCGAAGCCCTCGAACTGCCCGCGGCGGATGTCGGAGAGCAGCCGGCGCTGCGGCGAGCGCGCCGCCTCCTCGTAGAGATAGACGGGCAACGCGAAACGCTCGGCCACCGCCGCAGCGGTGTCGACGGCGGCAGCCACCGCGTCGGCCATGGTGGCGCCGGCAAGGGGCACGAAGGGGACGACGTCGACGGCGCCCACCCGCGGGTGGACACCGCGGTGGCGCCGGAGGTCGACGTGCTCGGCGGCCCAGCCGAAGAGGGCGAGCACTCCGTCCCGCAGGGCTGGCGCGCGGCCGGCCAGGGTGACGACGCTGCGGTGATGGTCGGGGTCGGGGGCGAGGTCGAGCAGGTGCAGCCCGGGTACGGCGGCGAGCGTCCGCTCGAGGGCGCGCAGGGCCGCCGGCGACCGCCCTTCGCTGACGTTGGGGACGCATTCGAGCAGCGGGGTGGTGACGCCGGGTCGCGGCGCGGGTCGTTGGCGCTCTGGTAACATGAACACCCCCCAGATTTCCACATGTCCGCAGCCTAGAGAAGTGTCAGACCAGAAGTCAGGGAAGTGTGAGACCAGGGAAGCTCGACCCTAAGGAACCTGAACGCGCATGAGCTACGCCGGCAACCCGAACCTGGCTCCCGACCTGCAAAAGCGGATTCTCGAGACGTTTCGCCACACGCTCGACGTCGCCGCCCGCGGCAGCCTCGAGGAAGCTCGTCTGGGCTGCGACTTCGTGCTCCAGCTCGACCCCCGTTTCACGCCGGCGCAGGCGCTCTCCGAGCGGTTGCGCGGCGCCGCCGGTCCGGTGTCGGTGGCCGACCTGCGGGCGGGCGCCCACGGCGACGGCGGCGGCGCCAGTGCCCGCGCCGAGCCGGAGCTGCCGACCCTCGACGCTGACGAACCGTCGCTCGGCGATGTGCCGGCGCCTGCCGTCGGCAGCCTCCGCCAGGAGATCGCGCAGCTGGTGGCGGCGCGCAACTTCACCGCCCTGACGAGCCGCGCCAAGCAGGCGCAGAGCGCCATCGCCGGCGACCCCGAGCTCCAGCGCCTGCTCGGTCAAGCGCAGGAGCTGATGGAGGCGGCCCCCTACGTCGAGCGCTTCCTCGACCAGGCGCGCCGCGCCCAGGCCGCCGGCTATGTCGACGACGCGAAGGCCCATCTCGAGAAGGCGCGCGCCCTCGACCCCGGCCACCCGGCGCTAGCCGCCCTGGCGGCAGGCCTGGTGCCGGCGCGGGCGTCGGCCGCCCGCCCGGCGGCCGCGGCGGCCGCGCCGCCGCTGCGCAACCTGGCGGCCACGGCGGCGCCGCCAGCGATGGCTTCGCAGCCCGCCCCTCTCATGTCCGTCGCCGACGAGATCTCCTTCGACGACCTGCCCGGTGTCGACCTCTCAGCCGGCGGTCTCGGGGGCGGAGTCCACCTGCCGACGCTCGAGCTGCCGGACATCGACAGCGCGGCGGCCGGCGAGCTGTCCCTCGAGGGGCTCGACACGCCGGCCGCGGCGCCGTCGCCATCACCGGCGGCCGGCGCCCCGGCCGACGCCGACCCGCGCATCGCCGAGCTGCTCGACGAGGGCCAGGCGCTGTATTCGCGCGCCGAGTACCAGGGCGCCATCGATGCCTGGTCGCGCATCTTCCTCATCGACATCGACCACCAGGAGGCGGCGCGGCGCATCGACCAGGCCCGCAACGCCAAGGCGGAGCAGGAGCGCCAGGCTGAGGAGGCCTACCACGACGCGCTCATCCAGGTGCAATCGCGCGACTTCGACCGCGCCAAGGCCACCCTGGCGCGCGCCCTCGAGCTGCAGCCCAATCACGCGGCCGCTCGCGAGGCCCTGGCCAAGCTCGAGCGCGGTGAGGTCGCAGACCTGCCCAAGCCGCCGAGCCACAGCGGTGGCGAGGGGGCTCTGCTGCAAGGGCTCGCCGCCGCGGCCGACGAGGAGCTCAAGGAGGAGATCCTGGTGCCGCCCGAGCCGGGCGAGCGCCAGGCGCGCCCCGCGGCCGCCGCCGTCAAGGCGCCCGGCTCGCGGCGCAACCTGTTGGTCGCCCTCGCCGCGGTGCTGGTGCTGCTCCTGGCCGGCGGCTGGTTCCTCAAGAGTCGGTGGAGCCGTCTTTTCCCCAACACCGAGCCCGCGGCGCGGGCGACTCCGGCGGCGGTGGTGCAGACGCCGATCACCCGCGCCAACGAGCTCTACAAGCAAGGCAAGCGGGCAGTCGGAATCGCCCAGCTCAAGCGGGTGCCGCCAGCCAGCCCCTACTACGAAGAGGCGCAGGCGCTCATCGGCCAGTGGGAGCAGGAGGAGGCGGCGGCGCAGACACCGGGTGGTCCGTCGCCCGAGCAGCAGACGAGGCGCGCCGACCTGATGACCCACGCGCGACAGGCGGCGGCGGAGCGACGCTTCCTCGCCGTCGGCCCGCTGCTTTCCCAGGCGGCGACGATCGCGCCGCTGTCGGACGAGGAGCGCGGGCTGCGCGACGAGGCCGACAAGGCGCTGGCGGCGCTCAAGGAAGTGCGCACGCTGCTCCACGAGGAGGAGTACGAGCGCTCGCTGCGCGGGCTCTGGGTGGTCCTCGACAAGGACGCGGGCAACAACGACGCTCGCAATCTGCTCACCTCCGCCTACTACAACCTCGGGGTGATGCGGCTGCAGCAGGGCAAGCCCGACGAGGCGGAGACCAACCTCAAGGAGGCGGCCGGCCTGTCGCCGGCCGACGGCGATGTGCAGCGGCTGTTGCAGTTCGCGCAGACCTACAAGGAGCGCAACCCCGACCTGCTGTTCCGCATCTACACCAAATACCTCAACCCGCGACCCCTCTGAGCCGTATGAGCACTGTGGATGAGATCGGCCGGATGAGCGCCGGGCCGCCGGGCGCGGGCAGGGCGAGCGGACGTCGATGAGCAGCCAGCGTCGCGGCCCGCAGCAGGCCACCCTCTTCGAGCTCGAGCTCGACGAGGTGGAGGAGCCCACCTTCGAGCCCGAGCCGCCACCGTTGCCACCGCCGGCGCGCCCGGCGCCCGGGGCGGCGATTCACGCCCCGTTCCGCGCCCGCCTGTTCGCCGGCCTCGCCGACCTGGCGGCGCACGTGGCGATGGTTGCCCTGGCGCTGCTCGGCGCCCGGGCCCTGGGAGTGCCGCCGACCCTGGAGCAGGCCCCCGCCTTCGCCGTGCTGCTGCTCGTTCTCTCGCTCTTCTACACCGTCGTCCCGCTCGCTTTCTGGGGCAAGACCCCGGGGATGGCGGCGGTGGGGCTGGTCTGCGCTGCGGGCGACGAGCTGCCGCTCACCTTCGCCGAGGCGCTACGCCGCTGGCTGGGAGAGCTGGTTACCGTGCTCGCGCTCGGCCTCCCCGGCCTGCTCGCCCTCGGCGCCGATCGCCGCTCGCTGGCCGACCGCTGGAGCGGCAGCGACCTCGTCACGCAGTGACGAGGTCGCCTACCGCCGCCACACCGACCAGGCCATCCACGCATTCCCCGCCGCGGTGACGACGGCGAAGACGAGGAAGGGGTCGACGCCGACCGGCCACAGCGCCACCGCGCCGCCGAGCTGGTAGAGCAGGCCATAGGCGCGAAACGGCGGGAAGGCGAGGCTGCCCATCAGATAGAAGGAGTGGCCCAGCAGCAGCAGCCAGGCGCCGGGCAGCAGCCGCCCGAGGCCGGCCCAGAGCAGCGCCAGCGACAGGGCGATCGCCACCACCGACAGGTTGCCCTGCACCGACAGCGCCCAGCCGGCGAGGGCCGTGCGGCCGTGACGGCGACGGCCGCGACGGATGCCCCCGAGCTCGACGGCACCGCCGAGCAGGATGGTCAGCGACCAGAGGCCGAGCACGCCCAAGCCGCCGAAGGCGACGAGGATCGCCGGCGTGGCGAGCGCCGCCGCCGGCAGCAGCAGGGCCCACGCCACCCAGGGCCAGGGCGAGACGAGGAACGGGCGGCTGGCGGCCGCGAAGAGGTCGCGCGCCCGCTCGAGGTCGTCGTCGCGCTCGCCGGTGGCGACCGGCAGCAGGGGGTCGTACTCACTCATGGTGCCGGCGATGCTACGCCGGGCGCTGACGGAGCGTGCGGGCCACCGTGGCGAGGCCTCCCGCGGGCTTTGACGCTCCTCGGACCCCATGTTAGAGTCGCCGCGCTTTTCGGCGCGCCCTGATCTCGACCCTGGCGCTCAAATCAACTAGCACGCAAAGCGGGGCTTTCCGGTGAAGTTCGATGCCAGCCTGCTGGTGGTGGTCGCGATCTTCGGCGTCGCGTACTTCCTCCTCAAGATCTTTTTCTTCGATCGCCTGCTGCGCATCCTGCAGCGGCGGGAGCGCTTCGCCGACGAGGCCCGCAGCATCTGGGAGCAGGCGACCGAACGGGCCCAGGCCGCCCTCGACGCCGAGCGCCAGCGACTGCTCGCCGCCCGCCGCGAGACCACCGCGCGCCGCGAGACGCTGCGCCGCGAGGCGACCGAACAGCGCCAGGCGATGCTCGACGCCGCCAAGGCCGAAGCGCAGGGGCGGCTCGCCGCGGCGCGCGCCGAGCTCGCCGCCCAGCGCGAGCGCGAGCAGCGGACCCTCGCCAGCCGCGCCGCCACCCTCGCTGCCCGCATCACCGAACGGCTGGTAGGGAGGGCGGTGTGAGACGGGCGCCGCAGCTGCTCGGTGCCGCCGTCCTGCTGGCGGCCGCCGCGCTGCGCGCCGCGCCGGCGCTCGCCGCCGAGGCGGCGGAGCACGCCGGCCATGGCGCCGAGGCCGACACCTACCTCGGCCTGCCGCGCTGGGCCTTCCTGCTGCTCAACCTCGTCGTCTTCATCGCCCTTCTCGCCAAGGCCGCCGGCCCGGCGGTGGTGCGCTTCCTCGAGGGCAAGCAGCAGGAGATCGGCCACCAGCTGGCGGAGGCCAGGCGCCAGCGCGAGGAGGCGGCGCAGATGGAGGGCCGTATCCAGGGGCAGATCGCCGAGCTGCGCCGCGAGGTCGAAGAGCTCGCCGAGCGCTCGCAGCGCGAGGGCGAGCGCGAGCGCCAGGAGATCCTCGCCGAGGCCGAGCGCGAGCGGCAGCGGCTGGAGCTGGCCGCCCGCGCCGAGATCGAACAGGGGTTGCAGCAGGCGCGGCAGCAGCTGACGGCGCACGCCGCCAGGCTGGCCGCCGACCTCGCCGAGCAGCGGCTAGAGAGCGGCCTCAGCCGCGAGGATCGCAAGCGCCTCTTCCGCGACAACCTGGCTCGCCTCGAGCGCAAGCAGGGGGCCTGAGCCGGGAATGAAGCGCATCGCTCGCCCCTACGCGAAGGCCGTGCTCGCCGTCGCCGGCTCGCTCGAGCGGGCGACGGCCGTGCGCGACGAGCTCGGCGCCTTCGCTACCGCCTTCGCCTCCGCTCTCGGCCCCTTCTTCGCCAACCCGGCCGTGCCGCTCCTGGCGAAGCGCTCCGCCCTTGACAAGGTGACGGAGCGGCTCGGCCTGGCGCCGCTAACCCGCCGGTTGCTGCAGGCGCTGCTGTCGCGGCACCGCCTCGGCCGGCTCGACGAGGTGGTGGCCGGCCTCACCGACGAGCTCAACCGCCGGCAGGGGATCGCGGTGGCCGAGCTGACCACCGCCGAGCCGCTCGAAGACGACGAGCGCGGCGAGCTGCAGCGGGTGCTGGAGGCCAAGATAGGCAAGAAGCTGCAGCTGCGCGAGCAGGTCGATCCCGATCTGCTGGCCGGCTTCGTCGCCCGCGTCGACAGCCAGCTCTTCGACGGCAGCCTGCGCGGCCAGCTCGACCGCCTGGCGCGGGAGCTGGCGGAGGCGTGAGGGCGAGAACAGAAGAACGAGAGCAGAAGTGACGAGCGCCAGGAAGAACGGTGCACGCCGTGCACCTCTGGCGCAGTGACTGTGGTCGTCGGGCGCGCTCGTCGCGCCGGCTGGCCGACCGATCGTAAAGGCGGGACCTCCCGCCACCCGACATAGCCAGGAGCGGAACCATGGCCTTGAACGCGGAAGAAATCACCACCATCCTCGAGCGCGAGCTCGCCGGCCACGAGGTGGACGTCGACCTCGCCGAGGTGGGCACCGTCGTCACCGTTGGCGACGGCATCGCCCGCGTCTACGGCCTGCAGAAGTGCATGGCCAACGAGATGCTGGCCTTCCCCAACGACGTCTACGGCCTCGCCCTCAATCTCGAGGAGGACGAGATCGGCGCCGTGCTGATGGGCGAGACCCGCCTCGTCCAGGAGGGCGACCAGGTCCGCCGCACCGGCCGCATCATGCAGGTGCCGGTGGGCGAGGCGCTCATCGGCCGCGTCGTCGACCCCCTCGGCCGGCCGCTCGACGGCAAGGGGCCGATCGCCACCAAGGAGTTCTATCCGCTCGAACGCGTGGCGCCCGGCGTCGTCGACCGCCAGCCGGTGAAGGAGCCGTTGCAGACCGGCCTCAAGGCCATCGACGCCATGATCCCCGTCGGCCGCGGCCAGCGCGAGCTCATCATCGGCGACCGGCAGACCGGCAAGACCGCGGTGGCCGTCGACACCATCATCAACCAGAAGGACAGCGGCGTCGTCTGCATCTACGTCGCCATCGGCCAGAAGCGGTCGACGGTGGCGCAGGTGGTGAAGACGCTCGAGGAACGCGGCGCGATGGCTTACACCATCGTCGTTGCCGCCACCGCCTCGGAGCCGGCGCCGCTGCAGTACCTCGCCCCCTACGGCGGCTGCGCCATGGGCGAGTACTTCCTCTACAACGGCCGCCACGCCCTCGTCATCTACGACGACCTGTCGAAGCAGGCCGCCGCCTACCGCGAGGTGTCGCTGCTGCTGCGCCGGCCGCCCGGCCGCGAGGCCTATCCCGGCGACGTCTTCTACCTGCACTCGCGGCTGCTCGAGCGCGCCGCCAAGCTGTCGGACGCCAACGGCGGCGGCTCGCTGACTGCCCTGCCGATCATCGAGACGCAGGCCGGCGACGTCTCCGCCTACATCCCCACCAACGTCATCTCCATCACCGACGGCCAGATCTACCTCGAGAGCGACCTCTTCTACGCCGGCGTGCGGCCGGCCATCAACGTCGGCATCTCGGTGTCGCGCGTCGGCGGCAACGCGCAGATCAACGCCATGCGCAAGATCGCCGGCACGCTGCGCCTCGAGCTCGCCCAATACCGCGAGCTCGCCGCTTTCGCCCAGTTCGGCTCCGACCTCGACAAGGCGACGCAGGCGCAGCTGGCGCGCGGTGCGCGGCTGGTGGAGATCCTCAAGCAGGACCAGTACGAGCCGCTGCCGGTCGAGCTGCAGGTGCTGTCCATCCTCGCCGGCACGCGCGGCGTCCTCGACAAGCTGGCCATCGAGCAGGTGCGGCCGTTCGAGAAGGCCATGCACCGCTCCTTCCGCGACGACAAGCCGCAGGTGCTGGCCGAGATTCGCGACAAGAAGGCGATCTCCGACGACCTCGCCAAGGAGATCCTCAAGGGGATGGAGCAGGTGCGCGAGCTGTTCGTCGCCGAGCAGCCGGCGGTCAAGATCGCTTGAGTAGCGCGACGCATGCCATGAAAGGCCCTAACCCGTCATTGCGAGGAGCGCAGCGACGAAGCAATCTCGCCGTCGAGATCGCCACGGCCCTCCGGGCCTCGCGATGACGTAACGAAACCATGGCCAACCTGATCGACATCCGGCGGCGGATCCGCAGCGTCAAGAACACGCAGCAGATCACCAAGGCGATGAAGATGGTCGCCGCGGCGCGCCTGCGGCGCGCGCAGGACCGCATCTTGGCCACGCGCCCCTACGCCGAGGAGATCCGCCGGGTGATGGCCAACCTGGCGGCCCACGCCGGCGACCTGCACCATCCACTGCTCGAGTCGCGGCCGGAGAAGAAGGTGCTGCTGGTGGTGGTGACCGGCGACAAGGGCCTGGCCGGGTCGTTCAACGCCAACGTGCTGCGGCGCGCTGGCGAGGTGATTCCGCGCCTCGCGGCTGTCGAGCTGTTGCTGCTCGGCCGCAAGGGGGTCGACTTCTTCCGCCGCCGGCCACTCAAGGTGCGCAAGGGCCATACGACCCTGTTCAGCAACGTGACTTACGCGCAGGCGCAGGAGATCGCCGAGGATCTCTCTACCGCGTATGCCGCGGGGGAGTACGACTCGGTGCGGGTGGTCTACAACCGTTTCAAGAGCATCATGTCGCAGGAGCTCACCGAGGAGACCCTGCTCCCCATCCCGGCGCCGGCAGAACAGGACGCGAGCGCCTCGCGCGAATACCTCTTCGAGCCTTCGGCGGAGTCAATCCTCGAGGAGCTGCTGCCGCGCTACATCACCTTCCAGGTCTACCGCGTCCTGCTCGAGTCGCAGGCGGCCGAGCACGCCGCGCGCATGACGGCCAGCGACTCGGCGACCAAGAACGCAGGCGAGATCATCGACCGGCTGACGCTGCGCTACAACCGCGCGCGCCAGGCCGCCATCACCACCCAGCTGATCGAGGTGGTGTCGGGCGCCAACGCCCTCGAGGGTTGACCGATAGGACCGCTTAGCGGTCGAAAGTCAAAGGAACGACGACATGGCACAGACGGCTGAGAAGGTGGAGCGCGCGACCGGCAAGGCCGGCGCGGTCAATGTCGGCAAGGTGGTGCAGGTGATCGGCCCGGTGGTGGACGTCGAGTTCACCGAAGGTTCGCTGCCGGCCATCCTCAATGCCGTCACCATCCAGGACCCCGGCAAGCAGACCGGCGTCGCCATCGACCTCGTGACCGAGGTGGCGCAGCATCTGGGCGAGGCCCGCGTGCGCTGCATCTCGATGTCGCCCACCGACGGCGTGGTGCGTGGCATGGAGGCGGTCGACACCGGCCAGCCGATCTCGGTGCCGGTGGGCAAAGCCACCCTCGGCCGCGTGCTCAACGTCATCGGCGCGCCGGTGGACAACATCGGTGAGGTGCGTGCCGAGGAGCGCTGGCCGATCCACCGCCAGGCGCCGCCCTTCGAGGACCAGGCCACCGAGACCGAGATGTTCGAGACCGGCATCAAGGTCA
>DASYUP010000447.1:0-2181 GCA_036001185.1 Thermoanaerobaculia bacterium | reverse complement strand
CCTTCCTCGACGGCGGCGGCTCGCGGCCGCTGCAGCGGGCCGCCATCCCGCTGCTGGAGGCGGCCAACGTGGAGGCCGAGGTGGGGGCCATCCGCAGCGCCTTTCTCCGCAAGCGCGAGCTGATGCTCGAGCGCGTGCGCGCCCTCGGGATGGGAGTCGACCTCGAGCCCGAGGGAGGTTTCTACGTCTTCGCCAACCTCGCCGGCCTCCCCGAGCCGCTCGACGACTGCATGGCCTTCTTCGGCGCCGCGCTCGCCCAGAAGGTGATCTGCGTCCCCGGCGTCTTCTTCGACGTCAACCCCGGGCAGCGGCGCGGCCAGCGGCTCGCCCGCTTCCGCCAGCACGTGCGGCTGTCGTTCGGCCCATCGCTCGAGGAGGTCGAGCGCGGCCTCGACCACCTGGAGCGGGTGGTAGCGGCGGGGCGGCGGTAGCCCGCCCCGCCGCGAATACCACCAAGGCCCCGGTTACGCCCGCTCCGCCGCCAGCAGCCGCTTCTTGCGCGCCGTTCCCCAGCGGTAGCCGGCGAGCCCGCCGTCGGCCCGGATGACGCGGTGGCAGGGCACCACCACCGCCACCGGGTTGCTGGCGCAGGCTCGCGCCACCGCTCGCGCCGCGCCCGGCGCTCCCACCCCAGTAGCCACCTCCGTGTAGCTCCGCGTCTCCCCCCAGGGGATCGACTGCAGGAAGCTCCAGACGCGCTGCTGGAAGGCCGATGCGCGCACGTCGAGCGGCAGGTCGAGGTGCGGCTGCTCGCCGCGCAGGTGCCGTCGCAGCGCCTCCATCCACGCCTCGAACTGCGGCGGCGGCGGGCTCGCCATCGGCTGCAGCTCGGCGGCGGGGTACTCGCGGCGCAGCCGCCGCACCAGCTCGACGGTGGTGCCGCCGAGCTGCACGAAGCAGAGGCCCCGGTCGGTGGCGGCGAGCAGCAACGGACCCATGGCGGTGTCAACGGTGGCGTAAGTGATGGCGACCCCACGGCCGCCGCTCCGGTATTCACCCGGCGTCATGCCGAGCCGGCTGTCGACGCGCTCGTAGACCCGGCTGCTGGAGCCGAAGCCGGCGGCGTAGATCGCCCCGGTCACCGAGTCCCCCGCGCGCAGCTCGCGCCGGAAGCTCTCGAGGCGGCAGAGCTCGGCGTACTGCCGCGGGGTGACACCGACGGCGGCGCGGAACCGCCGCTGCAGGTGCGCCGGCGAGAGCCCGACACGCCGCGAGAGCTCCTGCAGGGTGAGCGGCTCGCCGCTGTCGCTGCGCTCCTGGATGTGCTCGCAGAGCTGGCGCACCCAGGCGGGGGCGGCCCCACGCGTCTCGTCGGGCCGGCACCGCTTGCAGGCGCGCAGGCCGGCGGCCTGCGCCGCGGCGGCCGTGGGGAAGAAGCGCGCGTTCTCGCGCCGCGGCCGGCGCGCCGGGCAGGAGGGGCGGCAGTAGACGCCGGTGGTGACGACGCCGAAGAGAAAGCGGCCATCCCAGCTGGCGTCGCGGCGGCAGACCGCCTCCCAGCACTGCTGCTCTTCCAACGGCGGCGGTGGGGCGATGCGGCTCAACGGTGCGACCTCTGCGGTGACGGCCGGAGCCACGGCACGGCTCGTGGAAACGCTCATGACGCCCTCCTCTCGAGAAGCGGCGTCGCGGCCGCCGGCTGACCCTTGGGACGATCGGCGGATTCGGGGATCTGCGCCAGTCGCGACGGGTGGACCATGGGGCCGAGACCGAAGAACTGGCAGAAGCTCATGATCAGCGGCCGCCACTTCTCGGGGTCGATGCGGTCCTGGTGGCCGGCGAGCAGGATCCGCTCGTCGACGTGGACGCGGCGGATCCAGACCTCGAGGGCGACCAGGTGGCCGGCACGCTGCTCGTCGCGCACCGCCAGCGGCAGGCTCGCCTCGAAAGTCGCCTCGAGCTGTACCGGGCACTCGCGGATGCGCGGCGGCGCCACCAGCTCGGATGGCATGGCGGTGAGCCCGGCGACTCCCAGCTTGTCGGGTTCGTAGCGGTAGCCCATGGCCACCTTGTGCGGCGGCACCGGGTTGGAGCCGGTGGTGCGGGCCAGCCGGTCGACCGCGCCCACCTGCTCGACCGATGGCAGGTTGAGCACGCACTCGCCGGTGCGCACGATGTTGGCGGGGGTCTTCGAGCGGGCGCCGAAGCCGAGCAGGCAGCTGCGGCCCAGCCACCAGGCGG
>DASYUP010000446.1:0-4983 GCA_036001185.1 Thermoanaerobaculia bacterium | reverse complement strand
GGGTCTGCGTCGGGCCGCCGTTGTTGGCGAGTGGGCCCAGCTGCGGGTCCTGGCTGAAGACGTTGCCGCCGTTGTCGTTGATGCCGGCGCCGCCGGGGGTCTCGACGAGGCTGAACGAGAGGTTGAAGGTGGCGTCGTTGGTGGCGAGGTCGGGATCGGCGGCGGCGGTGTTGTCACCGACGATGCTGTTGGCGATGGTGGCCTCGCCCAGGTAGAGGGAGACACCGCCGCCGTTCACGCCGGCGCTGTTGGCGGCGATCGTCGTGTGGCGGATGGCGAGGTCGCCGTAGTAGGCGTAGTACACGGCGATGCCGCCGCCGAGACCGACGGCCTGGTTGCCCGAGATCGTGCTGTTCTGGATCAACGTCGGTTGATCGACGCTGTAGACGCCGAGCCCGCCGCCGAGGGTGGCGGTGTTGCCGGACACGGTGGTGCGCTCGATCGTCAGGTTGCCGGCGTCCATGCTATAGAGGTAGACGCCCCCGCCGATGGCGCCGGCGCCGTTGCCGGAGATGGTCGAATCCTCGATCGTGACGTCGGCGTCGGGATCGTAGAGGTAGATGCCGCCGCCGCTGCCGCCGGCGAAGTTGCCGTTGATGTCGCTGTTCTGGATGAGCACCGGGCCGCCGGTGTCCTCGACGTAGATGCCGGCGCCCGAGGAGTCCGCCGTGTTGCCGGAGATCACCGAGTCGGAAATCGTCAGCTGCCCCTCGAACGGCGGGCCGGTGGCATCGAACCAGAGACCGCCACCGTCGCCGGTGACGGCGTTCCCGGTGACCGCGACGTTGTCGAGGATGAGGTTCTCGCCGAAGTCGATGATGCCGCCGCCGTTGGTGGCGCCGCCATTGGTGATGGTGATGCCGTGGATCCGGACGTCGAGCAGCGCCGCGGGATTGTAGAGATAGAAGACGCGCGAGCTGGTGTTGGCGTTGACGGTGATGGGCGTGGCGGAGGCGAGGCCGGGGCCCTGGATGTCGAGCGAGTCGGTGATCGAGAGCTGGCCATCGGTGAGCAGGATGGTGCCGGTCAGACCGGCCTGGAAGTCGATGGCATCGGCCCCGGCGAGGGCGTTGGCGTCGAAGATCGCCTGCCGCAACGTACCCGGCTGGTCACCGGCAGCGGCGACCGGCCCGTCGTTGAGGTTGCTGACGGTGAAGGTCAGCGCCGCCGCCGGCGCGGCGAGCGCCGCCCCCGCCGCCGCGGCTCCCGCCAGGGCGCGGGCGGCCTTGCGCCGCTGGCGCTCGCGGGCGCGCCGCACACGCCGAGGGGCGCGCGGCCCTGCGACTTCGTCCGATGCGGCCGTCTCCCGCTCGTCGCCCCGCTGCTCGGCCATGCTGTTCTCCTCGGTTGCTGGCGGACGATTCTATGAAAACCGTCAGCGACCTGCTAGCCGATCGCCTCCCGAGCGGACGGCTCGGTGGGTTACCGCGAGGCTGCGCCCCCTGGTACCATCGGCTCGTCTCACTGGAGTGCAAGGGATGCGTGAGCGAGGAAGGGTGGGGAAGCCTCCGGCGGCGGTGGTCGGCGTCGATCTCGCGGGACCCAGCAACGTCGCCGAGACGGCGGTGGCCTGGTTCACCCCGGTCGAAGACGGCCTGCGGCTGCGGGGATGGCGGACCCACGCCACCGATGCCACCCTGCTGCGGGTGGTCGAGGAGCTGGTGGCGGAGACGCCGCCGACGTCGAGCGTCGTCATCGGCCTCGATGCGCCGCTGTCGTACAACCCCGGCGGCGGCGACCGCACGCCCGATGAGGCGCTACGCGAACGCCTGCAGGCGCTGGGCCTGCCGCCCGGCGCGGTGATGTCCCCGACCATGACTCGCATGGCCTACCTGACCCTGCGCGGCGTGGTGGTGGCGCGGCTGCTGGCGCAGGTGCTGGGCGACCGCGTGCAGCTCGTCGAGGTGCACCCGGGCGGCGCCATGGCCCTGCGCGGGGCGCCTCTGCCTGCCCTCCACGAGCTCAAGCGCAGCATCGTCGCCCGCGGCGAGGTGGCGGCCTGGCTGCAGAGCGCCGGCCTCGCCGGTCTCGACGAGCTCATCGATCCCGGCCACCATCTGCTCGCCGCCTGCGCCGCTGCCCTCGCCGCCGCTGGCTGGGCGGCCGGTAGCCCGGCCTGGCTCGCTCCGGCGAGCCCGCCGCACCATCCGTACGACTTCGCCTGCTGAGCCGTCACCGCCGGGCCGCCACCTCCGCCGTGCGCCGCAGCCAGGCGTCGAAGGGCGCCTGCAGCTTCGTCACCGGCACCCCCAGGGCCGCCTCGAGGGCCGGCTGGTCGGCGGCCCCGCCGGCGGCGACGCCGCCGAGGAAGGCGCGGAAGCGCTGGCGCCGGGTTCCCTGCTCGCCGTCGAGCAGGTAGCGCACGAACAGGGCGGCGGCAGCGTAGCGCTGGGGGCGGCCGGCGGGGGCCACGAAGGACTCGCGCGGCATGGCGAGCAGGTCGACCAGCGGCGGGCGTGGGCCGCGCACCAGTGACACCAGCGCTGCCGCCGGGCCGGCGAGGGTGATCTGGTAGGTGGCGCCGGCGCCCGGTCCACCGAGGCCGACCCGTTGCGTCGAGCTGGTGGCGCGCAGACTGCCGACGACGGTGTGGCCCTCGCCATCGCGGCGGCTCATCGCCAGCTCCTCGGCCAGCCCTTCCTCGAGCCACGAGGGCAGCGGCCCGCAGGCCGCGCGGGTGAGCAGGTGGGCGAGCTCGTGCACCATGAGCGCTGTCACGTCGTCGTGATGGTAGGTACCGACGGCGAGGGCGGCGACACCGCCGCGGGCGAATCCCTCGACGCCGCTGTCGCCGCCCCCCTGGTCGACCAGCCAGTCGCGGAACTCCTCTTCGGCGGCGAAGAGCACCACGGTGCCGGCAGGCGTGGGACGCAGGCCGAAGCGCGCGGCGAAGTCCGCCGGCAATGCCGCTGCCGCCCGCCCGAGGGCACGCAGGAGCCAAGGATCGGTGGCGTCGGTGGCGAGCGCGAACGGCGGCAACGTGCCGACGACGAGGTGCCCGGGGATAGTCGGCGCCGGTCGCTCGGCCGCGGCGTCCACTGCCGTGGTGCTGGCGCTCGTCGCGGGGGCGTCCTCGTCACCGGTCACCACCGCCGGCGGAGCAGGTGGGGGCATTGCGGGGGCCGGCCGCGTTGCGGTGCCGGCGGTGGCTTCGACCGCCACCTCCGGCGGTGCCACCGCGAGCCGCAGCGCGCCGCTGGCCGGTGTCAGCAGGCGTTGCGGCAGGTGACGGCCCTCGACCCAGGCGATGCGCTGGCGGTCGAGCAGCTGGTCGAGCCGCCGCGCTGCCGCCTCCCAGCGGGCCAGGGTGGTGACGCTCTCGGCGGCTCCCCAGTCGGCGACGACGCCGGCGGGCGGCGGCGCCGTCGCCCAGACGAGCAGCGGCACCCGCAGGCGCGCGAGATAGCGCCGCACCACCGGCGCCGGATAGAGGCTGGCGTCCGCCGGCGCCGGCCCGAGGAGCAACAGCACCGCGCGGCGGTGGCCCTGCTCCGCTGCGGTCAGCGCGGCCAGAGCTACCGCGTCGGCCAGCCGCGGCGCTGTCTCGGGATCGGCAATACCGCCGGCGGCCTGCAGGCGGGCGAGCAGGCTGCCGGGCGCCGTCTGCTCGGGCGACGTGGGGAAGAGGTCGAAGTGCGTCTCCGTCTGCGGGTGGCGCTCGGCCACCGGCCAGACCAGGCGCAGGGCGGTGTCCGCGGGCAGCGGAATGCCACTGCGGTCGATGCGGATGACGCCGGCGCCGCTACGTGGGTCGCCGCCGATCGGAGCGATGCGATGCCGGTTTCCCTGGCGCTGCAGGTCGGCCAGCGCCGCGCGCGCCGCCGGATCGATCACCACCACGAGGTCGGCGGAGCCTTCCTCGAACGCCACGACCGGCAGCTCGTCGTCGCCGTCGCGCAGCACCAGGGCGCCGCGCGCTCCTCGCTCGCCGAGCTCGACCGGCACCCCGGTGAGGTCGGTGCTCACCTCGCTGGCGAGGTCGCCGCCCAGCGCCAGCTCGCGGGTGGCGCTGACGCCGCCGGGGAAGTCGGCTTCGATGCGCAGCAGCTTCGCGGCGCCATGAGCGACTGGCGGTAGCTCGACGCTCGCGTGGTCGGCGGCGACCGGCAGTGGGGCGCCGTCGAGGGTGGCTTGCAGGACGAGGGGAGCGGCGCCCGCCGGCGCCGCCCAGGCCAGCCGCGCCAGGGCGCCGCCAGCGGGGCGGGGGGTGATCGCCACCTCCAGCTCGGCGGCGGGCCGCGGCAGGTTGAGCCACTGCCGCGCCTCGCCGAGCGGCTTGCCGGCAGCATCGAAGGCGGTGGCCAGCAGCTCGTGGGGGGCCAGCTCGCCGCCGAGGTCGCAGGAGGCTCGCCAGGGGGGGCCGGCGAGCGCCGCCACCACATTGCCATCGAGCCGCAGCTCGACGCGGGTCACCTCGGGCCCGACCAGCAGCTCCACCGGCACCACGCCGGCCACCAGCCCCAGCCAGAGGGTGGCGAAGGCGATCACCGGATCAGTATGGAGCCCGCGGGCAGGGGGGACAAGGCGCCCGGGGACGACCGGGGCGACGCCCATGATCGGCGGCTGCCAGCCGTCCCGCCAGCGGTCAACGCCCTGCTAACATCGAGGGTTCATCACGCGGGCGGTGGCACATCGCCCGCAGCCCTGAGCGGCGCGGTGTGGACCTTACCCGGCACCTCGCAGGGTATCCACCGGCGCCGCTCGCGTCTGGTACCCATGGACCGCTCGTCTCCCACCCCCCGCGCGCTGCTGCTGACCGGCGCCCGGACCCACAACCTCAAAGGGGTGTCGTGCGCCATCCCGCACGGCCAGGTGACCGTGGTCACCGGCCCCTCGGGGGCCGGCAAGTCGTCGCTCGTCTTCGACACCCTCTTCGCCGAGGGGCAGCGCCGCTTCGTCGAGTCGATGTCGACCTACGCGCAGCAGTTCATCCAGCAGCTCGAGCGGCCGCCGGTGGATTCGCTTGAGCACATGCTGCCGGCG
>DASYUP010000445.1:0-7130 GCA_036001185.1 Thermoanaerobaculia bacterium | reverse complement strand
AGCGTGGGCAGGCTGCTGCGCGTTGCCGCCGATCAGTGCGCCACCCACACCTCCGACCCCGGATAGAACGCCTGCCAGGCAAACCAATACGACGCCACCCCCGGCAGCCGCTCCAGCGACTCGCTACCCCCATTCACCCGTAACGCCTCCTCGCCCATCTCCCACTGCCGCCCGCGCTCGTCACGCAACGCGCCGCCGGCGTCCAGCCGCAGAGAATGCGTTCCCCGGCGGTAGGCGCGCACGGCCCCGCTGGTCGCCTCCGCCACCAGCACGACCGGCTCGCCGCCCACCGCGTCGTCGACCACTCCCGCCGCCAGCAGCGTCGCCATCGGATAGGCCTTCACGTGCGCGCCCAGGCGCAGCCCGTAAACCTCCTCGCGCTCGGGGAGCCGCGCATCGCGCCGGGGCACCGGGAAGGTGACGCCGGCGCGCCGTGCGTCGGCGGCGCCGGGCACGTAGTCGTAGCCGAAGCGCCGCCCGAGCTCCGGCTGCAGCGCCAGCACCGTGGTGTCGGGGTGGCGCCGCCGCCAGTCGCCCCAGGTGGTGGTGGTGAGGGGCAGGACCTCCAGCGGCTGCGCTCCGGCGGCGAGCGGCCCCAGCAGCGGCTCGCCGGTGAGGTTGCTCCACAGCGTCAGCGTGCGGTGATCGAACATCAGCTTGTTGCTGCGATAGAGCAGGCCCGAGGTGCCGAAGGTCGTCTCCTCGCCGCCCGGCAGCCGGCCGCGGAAGAGCTGCGCCGAGCGGCAGAGCGTGCAGTAGCTGAGCGTCACCGGCTCGCCACCCAGGCGGTCGTTGAGCATCTCGTGCCAGGAGAGAATGCGCACCGGCCAGGCGCGCGCCTCGCCGCCGAGGCGGGCTGCGAAGACTGTCTCGCGCTCCTGCAGGTAGGTGGCCTCCGCCGCCGTCACGTGCGGCGGCTGGTCGAGACTGGGAATGCCGTCGAAGCGCACGCCGCCGGAGACGATCTCCGCCGCCCGCAGCCGCACCGGCACGCCTTCGCGCAGCAGAGCCGCGAAGCGGCGATCGATGTGGGCGAGGAGCTTCCCCTTCCAGCCCAGGTACCCGGGAGGCGGCGCCAGGTCGTCGCGGCTGCTGACGTACTCCACCCACTCCATGTAGCGGCGCGGCAGCGGCTCGCCGGAGAGGGCGGCGAGGACCCGCAGGCACTGCTCGCGCAGCCGCGGTGCGGTGAAGAAGAGCTGGTCGACGACCGGGGCGAGCAGGCGGCGGTCGCCCGAGGCGATGAGGGCATCGGCGGCCCCTCGGCGCGCCGCAGCATCGGTCGCGCCCAGCCGCTCGACGAGGGGGAGGGGGTCACCGGCAGGCGGTGCGCTGTGCCAGGCGCCGAGGATGGCGCTGGCAAGCAGCACTGCCGCCCACCGGTGCCCCATGGTTTGCGTTCCCTGGATGGAGAACGTCACTCGCGGTAGGTACGGGGCCACGATGTGAACGGTTCAACACCGGCGAGCCGAGGATCACCGTGACCCTCTGGCGTAGGGGCGGTGCTCGTCGCCGCCCGACCTTCGCGCTGCTACCGCTTCACCACTCGTCCGCCCTTCACCACCAGCACCACGCGCTCCAGGGCCCCGATCTCCTGCAGTGGGTCGCCGGCGACGGCGATGAGGTCTGCCTCGTACCCCGCGGCCAGCGTGCCGACGCGGTCGCCGAGCCCCAGCGACTCGGCGGCGAGCGAGGTCGCCGAGGTGATCGCCGCCATCGGCTCCTGGCCGCCCACCCGCACCCGGTACTCGAGCTCCTGGAAGTTGCGGCCGTGCGAGCCCGCGACTGCGTCGGTGCCGAAGACCATCTTGAGCCCGGGCGTCCGCAGCCCCTTCTTGAAGACCTCCAGCACCCGCGGCACCGCCTTCTCCATAGCGGCGAAGCCCTGTTCGGTGTAGTTGCCGATGCCGAGGAAATGCGCCTTGTTCTCGAAGTAGTTGCGGAACACCAGGTCGGTGTTGGGGTCGAAGTAGGTGCCGTGGGTCGCCATCAGGTCGAGCGTCGGCTGGTCGATGAGGGCGCCATGCTCGATCGCGGTGCAGCCGGCGCGCACCGCGCGGGCGACGCTTTCGGGTCCATGGGCGTGCACGGCGACGCGCAGGCCGCGCTTCTTCGCCTCGCCGCAGATGGCGTCCATCTGCGCCTGCGACATGGTGGGCCCGCCGCCGGTGCGGATGCTCTGCGAGGCGAACACCTTGATGACGTCGGCACCGTCGTCGGCCGCCTTGTCGACCTGCGCTCGCAGCGCATCGACGGAGAGCTCTTCGTCAGAGAGCGGCTCGATGGCGGTGAGGATGCGCGGCCCGGGCAGAGTGCCGCGGGCGATGGCGTCGCGCAGGGGCTTGTCGAGCGGGGCGCCCAGCGATTGCACGGTGGTGATGCCGCCCAGCAGCGTGCGGTAGGCGTTCTCGGCGGCGTAGAGGGCGCTCTCGGCCTCGCTCTCGTGGCGGTCGGTCTCGTCGTCGTGCGAGCGCCCGTCGGCGTCGAAGTGCCAGCCGATGTGCACGTGGGTGTCGACGCCGCCGGGCATCAGGGTGGCGCCCGGCAGATCGATGTCGACGCGGGTAGGGTGCTCGTCGACGGCGACGATGCGGCCGCCGTCGATCACCACCGCGGCGTCGTGCAGCACGTGCCCGCGACCATCGATGAGGCGGGAGGCGCGGATGACCAGCGGGTCGGCGGTGGCGGGAGCGGCGAGCAGCAGGAGAGCGATCAGCGTGCGCATGGCCGCGACTCTACTCGTCATCGCGAGGAGCGCAGCGACGAAGCGATCTCGACGTCGAGATCGCCACGGGCCCTGCGGGCCCTCGCGATGACGGGGTGGTGGCAGCGCTGTCATCGCGAGGAGCGCAGCGACGAAGCGATCTCGACGTCGAGAGCGCTGCCTGTCGTCTCCCCGACCTCAGAACGCCGCGTCGGGAAACGCCATGATCGGCTCCGCGCCCGCCATCATGCTGGCGAAGTGGCCGCCGCTCTTCGGCAGCACGCGCTCCATGAAGAAGCGGGCGGTGGCGAGCTTGGCCTCGTAGAAGGCCGCTTCCTCACCGCCCTTGCCCTGCAGCGCCGCCAGCTTCTGCTGCGCCACTTTCGCCATGCGCGCCCACAGGTAGGCGAGCGCCGTGTAGCCGAAGAGGTGCAGGTAGTCGGTGGCGGCGGCGCCCGCCTCGTCGGGGTTCTTCATCCCCTCCTGCGCCAGCCAGGCGGTGGCGCGCTGCAGGCGCTCGAAGGCCTTGGCGGCTGGCGCCACGAACTCCTCCAGCTCCGCGTTCTGCGCCTCGGTCTGCAGGAAGCAGCCGACGGGGTGGAAGAAGCGGCGCAGGTAGCGCCCCATGTGGGCGGAGAGCTTGCGGCCCACCAGGTCGAGGGCCTGGATGCCGTTGGTGCCCTCGTAGATCTGCGTGATGCGGGCGTCGCGCACGAGCTGCTCGACGCCGTATTCGCTGGTGTAGCCGTAGCCGCCGTAGACCTGCAGCGCCAGGTTGGTGGTCTCGAAGCCGAGGTCGGTCTGGAAAGCCTTGATCACCGGCGTCAGTAGCGAGGCGAGGTCGTCGCCCTGCTCGGCGCGCGCCGGGTCGGGGTTGCGCTCGGCGTGGTCGATCTCCATCGCCGCCCAAGCGGTGAGGGCGCGGGCCCCCTCGACAAAGGCGCGGATGGTGAGCAGCATGCGCCGCACGTCAGGGTGGACGAGGATGGGGTCGGCCTCCTGCTTGGGGTTCTTCGCCCCGGTCAAGGCGCGCCCCTGCAGCCGCTCACGGGCGAAGGCGACGGCGCCCTGGTAGGCGGCCTCGGCAAGCGCCAGGCCCTGCACGCCGACGTGCAGGCGGGCGGCGTTCATCATGGTGAACATCGCCCGCATCCCCTTGTGCGGCTCGCCGATCAGCCAGGCAGTGGCGTCCTCGAAGTCGATGGAGCAGGTGGACGAGGCCTTGATCCCCATCTTGTGCTCGATCGAGCTGCAGGTGACGCCGTTGGGCAGCAGCTTGCCGCCCGGCTTGCCCCCCTCCGGGAAGAGCTTGGGGACGAGGAACATGCTGATCCCCTTGATGCCGGGCGGGGCGTCGGGCAGCCGCGCCAGCACCAGGTGGAGGATGTTCTCGCTCATGTCGTGCTCGCCGGCGGAGATGAAGATCTTGTTGCCCGTGAGGCGATAGGTGCCGTCGCCGGCAGGCACGGCGCGGCTGCGCAGCAGGCCGAGGTCGGTGCCTGCGTTGGGCTCGGTGAGGCACATGGTGCCCGCCCAGCTACCGTCGACCAGCTTGGGGATGAAGGCGTCCTTCAGCTCCTTGGGCGCGTGGTGCTCGAGCCCGGCGTAGGCGCCGTGGGTGAGGAAGACGTACATCGACAGCGAGAGATTGGCGGAACAGATCATCTCGCTGGTGGCGACGCCGATCGACGACGGCATCCCCTGGCCGCCGTATTCGGCGCGGCTGGAGAGGCCCATCCAGCCGCCGTCGCGCAGCAGGGCGTAGGCCTCGGGGAAGCCCTTGGGCGTGTGCACGACGCCGTTCTCGAAGCGGCACCCCTCCTTGTCGCCGGAGGCATTGAGCGGCGCCAGCACTTCGGCGGCGATCTTCCCCATCTCCTCCATCACCGCCATCACCAGGTCCTCGCTCGCCTCCTCGTAGCCGGGCAGGCGGGTGAGGCTCTCGGCGTCGAACAGCTCGTAGTAGACGAAGCGCAGGTCGCGCAGAGGTGCTTTGTATGCCGGCATGGTCACCTTCTCAGGGTAGTCATCGCGAGGGTCGAGTCACGTCGTCAGCGCAAGAGGCGAATCCCGTCATCGCGAGGAGCGAAGCGACGTGGCGATCTCGACGTCGAGATCGCCACGGGCCCTGCGGGCCCTCGCGATGACGTGGGGTGGTGCATTCGCGGTCAGCTTCTCAGCGGCCTTACGTGGGGGTGGTGCATTCGCGGTCAGCTTCTCAGCGGCCTTACGTGGGGTGGTGCATTTCGCGGTCAGCTTCTCGGCAGCTTTATGGGCGTGGTGCATTTCGTCGTCAGTTCCTCAGCGGCTTGCCGGTCTCGAGCATGTGCTCGATGCGGGCGAGGGTGCCGGGGGTCTTGACGAGCTCGAGGAAGGCCTCGCGCTCGAGGGCGTAGAGCTGGTCCTCGGTAACTGTGGTGGTGACGTCGGTCGGGCCGCCGGTGACCACGTGGGCGAGCTTGCCGGCGACCACCACGTCGTGGGCGGTGGCCACGCCGCTCTGGCGGAAGCCGTCGACCGCCATCTCGAGGGCGACGCGGCCGCTGGGGCCGGGAAGCGAGATCGCCGGCGCCTCGGCCGGCTGGTAGCCGGCGGCCACCAGCGCGAGCGCCTTGGCCTTGGCGTCGGCGAGCAGGCGGTCGCGGTTCATCGTCACCCCGTCGGTCTCGCGCAGGAAGAGGTTCTCGCGCGCCTCCTCGGCCGAGGTCGACACCCAGGCGGTGCTGATGAGCTCGAACACCTTGGCCACCGGCGGCATCGGCCCACCCGGACGCTTCTTCTGCGTGCTCCAGCGGGTGACCATCTCCTTGCAGCCGCCCCAGCCGGGGATGACGCCGACGCCCACCTCGACGAGCCCCATGTAGGTCTCGGCGTGGGCCTGCACGGCGGCGCAGTGGAGCAGGATCTCGCAGCCGCCGCCGAGCGCCATGCCGGCGGGGGCGCCGACCACCGGGAAGGGTGCGTGCTTGAGCGCCTGGAAGACCTTCTGCCCGGCGGCGATGGTGTCGTCGATCGCCGACCACATGGCGATGTTGGCGGCGAACAGGGCGATGCCGATGTTGGCGCCCACCGAGAAGTTGGTGCCTTCGTTGTGGATCACCAGCGCCACGAAGCGCTCGCCGTCGACGAGGGCCATGGCCTTCTGGATCATCTTGACGACCCCCTCGTCGAGGGCGTTCATCTTGGTGTGGAACTCCAGGCAGAGCACCTGGTCGCCGACGTCCCACAGGCTCGCCGACGCGTTCTTCGCCACCGGCTTGGTGCGGCGCTCGAGGTCGGCGAGCAGCAGCACGCCGGCGGGGCGCACGACGTCGCGGTAGGCGCCGTCGACGCCGAGCTGCTGCAGCTTGCCGCCCTCGACGCGGTAGAACGTGCGGTCACCGGCGGTGGCGAGCAGCGGCGGCACCGGCCGCCCTTCGGCTGCCAGTTGCTGCGCGAACCAGGCGGGCCCGATCTTGTCGATCAGCTCGAACGGCCCCCACTGCCAGCCGTAACCGGTGCGCAACGCCTCGTCGACGCTCGCCACGTCGTCGACGATCGCCGGCACCAGCGAGGCGGCGTAGGCGAGGGTCTGCGACAGCATGCGCCAGGCGTAGCGGCCGCCGCGGTCGGGGTGCTCGAGCAGCGCTCGCAACCCACCCTCCTTGGCGCCCTGTTGTTTGGCGGCGTCAAGGCTGGCGAGCTGCGCGTCCTTGGTCGCGCGGTATTCGCCGCTCGTGAGGTCGATCGCCTGCAGCGACTTCTTGCCGTTGGCAGCCGGGGTCATGCGATAGAAGCCGCCCTTGCCCTTCCGACCGGTGAGCCCGCTGGCGATCATCTTCTCCAGCAGCGGCTCGTCGCGGTGCACGGCGCGGTAGGCGTCGTCGGCCGGCAGCGTCGACAGCAGCGAGGCGGCGATGTGCGGCCCGAGGTCGATGCCCACCAGATCCATGAGGCCGAAGATGCCGGTCTTCGGCAGGCCCATCGGCTTGCCGGCGACGGCGTCGGCCTCCTCGACCGTGAGCCCGAGGTCGATCGCCTCGCGCACCGCCACCTCGATCCACAACGTGCCGATGCGGTTGGCGATGAAGGCCGGGGTGTCCTTGCAGTCGACGACGCTCTTGCCCAGCCGCACGTCGGCGAAGGCGCGGATCGTCTCCACGGCGTCGGGCCGGGTGGCCTCGCCGCGCACCAGCTCGAGCAGCCGCATGTAGCGCGGCGGGTTGAAGAAGTGGGTGACCAGGAAGTCGCGGGCGAAGCGGGGAGGGAGGCCGGCGAGGAGCTTCTGCAGCGGGATCGTGGAGGTGTTGGAGGAGACGATCGAGCCTTCCTTGCGCACCTCCTCGACTCGCTGGTAGACCTGCTGCTTGACGTCGAGCCGCTCGACCACCGCCTCGATGATCCAGTCGCAGTCGGCGAGCAGGGGAAGGTGGTCCTCGAGGTTGCC
>DASYUP010000444.1:0-4531 GCA_036001185.1 Thermoanaerobaculia bacterium | reverse complement strand
GAGGCCCGCACCACCGGGCGCCACCGGGTAGCCGCCCGGGCACGAGGGCACCTGATCCCAGAAGAAGGACGAGTCGGTGGGGGTCCCCGACACGCCCGGCTCCTGGTCGACGGCAGCCTTGAAGAAGGAGGTCTTCAGCAGCACGATGTCGCCGGCCTTGTAGCTGAGGCGCGGGCTCCACACCGGGCAGCCCTGCCCGCCTTGCTGGTCATTCTGGGTGGTTGCCGATGCCGTGTTCGAGGGATCCGACTCCCTCGTGCCCAGGAACCGACGGACGCGGTAGCTGAAGGTCGTGTTGGCCGGCAGGTTCATGTCCTGGAACGACGTCACGTTGGCGCCGACCGTGGCGCGCACCGAGAAGGCCCCGGTTCCTTGGGCGCGCTCGATCCGGAACCCGTCCTCGCCCGTGAAGCCGTCCGCCCACGTCAGGTTGATCTGCGAGGTGGACACCGCCGTGGCCTGCAGGTTGGTCGGCGCCGGCAGCGGCGGCGGCGGCGGGCCCGTCCCGGCCTGGATCACCGCGGCGACGAGCGACTGCCGGATGGGAGCCGAGTGAGTGACGCTCGGCGTCGCGCCGGCCCCCAACGTCTCGAGCGAGCCCGCAACGCCGTCCGCCGAAGGGATGGTGAGCTCGAGCCGCTCGGTGAACCCGTTGGTGACGGTATAGGAGCCGGTGTTCCCGTTGGTGGCAGCCAGGACCGCCAGGTCGCCGTTCTGCGAGGTCAACGCGCTCGTCGAGACGGTGGCACCTGTGGCCACGTTCGACGCCGTGACGCCGATTGGAGTCCCCTGGTTGACGTTGGCGAGAAAGACGCTGGAGAACGCCGGCGTGCGGAAGGGCGTCGCCGAGAAGGTGACGACGAAGTTGCTGTTCGTCGCCCGCGCGATGCCGGCCTCACCCAGCACGAAGATGGCGGTGTAGGCGCTGAACCCGCCGCTCATCGCGTTCCGCTCGACGGCGCGCCCCATCGTCTGGCCACCGTAGGTCACCTGAGTGGCGGCGATCGCGGCGTTGTGCTCGACGTGGACGGTGAAAACCAACAGCCGATTGCTGCCCGCCGGCGCGGCATGGCTCGTTCCCGACGTCCACGAGCCGATGATGGTCACCGGATCGGGATTCGGGGGTGGGGTGATGCCTCCGCACGTGCCGAGCTTGACTCCCCAGCCGCTCACCACCCAGGCCTCGGGGGTGACGGTGTGGATGGTGGCGGTCGACTGGTACAGCGAGCCCTGGAAGACCACCTTGTCGCCGGGGAAGTAGACCGTGCTGGCACTCCAGTTGGCGACACCCGTACAGTCGACGGTCTGCGCCTGAGCGGTGATCGCTGACCCGGCGGCGATCAGGAGCACGAGGACGATCGCGCGAGCTGCCTTTGCCATCAGATCCTCCTGTCGAGGTCGAGGGCCGGACCCGGCTCGGGCCGCATCCGGCCTGTCAGTGGAAGAGTCAGTGGAAGATAAAGAGTTCTTAGCCGCGCCTCGGTTATAGAAATCGCTGTTACAGAATTGCTGTCCAGTGGCTGCAGTAAATCGATTTAGTGCGCATACACACCAGTAGACGGACGCAATGTGTCGAATTCCCCCGCACACGCCGAGAGCTCATGTCGGGGCCGATGCGTGGTGCCGCGTCCGTTGGTACCGACACAGACTGCGTCGGTTCTCGAGAGGGGCAGCGCGCCCCGGGACTCCCGATCGCGTCGGCCGGAGCTCTATCTCAGGGCCTTCACAGGGAACCGCTGCACCGCGACGCCGAGCTCAGCCCACGCCGCGACCTCCTCGCTCGCCGGCTCGTTCCCCCACACCACCAGTCGCTGCAGCCGTGCGAGCTGGCGGCGACACCGGCGCGGGGTGCCGAAGCTGGCGAACAGCGCGCGCAGGCCGGCGAGCGACTCGACGGGCAGGCAAGCGTCGGTGGGGCGCGGCCACCAGAGACCCCAGGCGGCGAGCGCCGCGTCACCGGGGAGCACCAGGCAGGCGCCGGCGGCGAGCGCCCAACCGATCCAGGCCCGCTCGGGAGCGGCTGCCAGGTTGCCGCTGACGAGGGCGATCGGCCGCGTCTCGCGTGCACTCGGTGGTCGCACCAACGCGCGCGCCGCCGACTCGGCCTGGCGCTCCCCCCATGGCAACCATGCGTCGGCGTGCCGCACCAGCGCACCGGCCGTGCCTGGCGCCCTGCTTTCCGCCGGAAGCGGCGGCAGCTCCGTGACGTCTTCGCCGAGGTGCCGCTGGACGGCATCCGCCTCGGCTGCCACGGTCACCGCGGTGACCTCCCGCGGGCCCTCGCCGCCATCGATCGCCAGCCAGCGCACGAGCGGTGGCAGGCTCGGCCCGCCCTCCAAGGAAGCAGGAACGGCCACCGCTCCCGCCGCCTGGATGCCGAGATCGGCCGCCAGCGCCTCGGGCTGCGGCCGCCAGGGATAGCCGACGGCGCTTCCCGCCGGCACACCGTCGAGCGCCTGCGCGTACGCGGTCGCGCGCGCTGCCAGCCAGCGCCACGAGCGCCAGCGCCACTCGCCATGCTGGTCAGGAAAGACGACGCAGGGATCGGCGGGGTTGGCGGCGGCGTGGGCGGCGAGCGCCGCCACGGGGGCGAGCGACGGCGAGTCGGCGGCGAGCGTCAGGAGGCCGCGGCCTTGAGCGCCGACGAGATCTTCTGCTCGATGAGCGGCTTCATCAGGCTGGCAGGCGGCGAGAGGTCGGCGCGCCCCACCAGCCGCCCGCCGACGAGGGTGATCGTCCCCTTGGCGCCCGGGCCCCAGACGTGGAGCACGTCCCCTTCCCAGCGCCGCTGCAGCATGCCGCCGGGGAACTGCGCCGCCAGCATGGCGTCGAGCTGCGGCCTGAGCTCCGCGATCCCCTTCGCCGTCGGTACCTCGATGACCAGCTCGGCCATGGCGCCGCAAGGTATCACAGCGTGCGCGGTGGCGGCGGTCCCGCACCGGCCGCGGCCGGTGGCGTCGCACGGAGTGTCCGCCGGCGGCTCGCACCGACGGCCGCTTGTAAGGCCTTGTTAGCGCCGCCTGGAGGTCGACGGACCGCGTGCTACGCTCGCTCGATGCCGCGACTCGCCGCCGCATGCCGCCGTTCGCAGCTCGTCGCCCCGTTCCTCGCCATCGCCATCCTGCTGCCGACGGCGCCCGCCGCGCGGGCGCAGAAGATCGGCGACCCCGCCCTCTTCGCCAAGAGCGTGGCGGCGGCGCAGGAGACGGTCGAGCAGTACGGCACCTGGGACGACGCGCCGTCGCTGCGGCGCGTGGCCGACGTCGGCTATCGCGTCGCCGCCGCCTCCGGCTACAAGGACTTCCCCTTCTCCTTCTTCCTCGCCGACATGCGCGAGCCCAACGCCTTCGCGCTCCCCGGCGGCCAGGTCTTCGTCACCCGCGGCATGCTCGACCTCGGGCTCGACGACGATCAGCTCGCCGCGCTCCTCGGCCACGAGATGTCGCACGTCATCTTCGGCCACGGCATGAAGATGGAGCATCGTGCCACGCTGCTCAACGTGCTGTCGCAGGCGGTGGTGCTGGGCTTGATGCTCAAGGGCGGCGGCCAGACCACTCAGGGCGTCCCCGCCTACGGCCCCGGCCCGGAGTCGACCGTCTACACCAGCGGCGCCCGCATCCAGGGGGCGGCGGCGGCGAGCATGATCCTCTCCGAGCTGCTGCTACGCAGCTATAGCCGCGAGTTCGAGGACCAGGCCGACGAGGAGGGGCAGCGCATGGCGGCCGGGGCCGGCTTCGCTCCCGACGGCGGCGCCAGGCTCTTCGCGCTCATGCAGAGCCGGCTGCCGCAGTCGCACGAGTACGGCTACTGGCGCACGCACCCCTTCTTCGACGAGCGCGTCACCGCCGCCGGGGCCCGCGCCAAGCTGCTCAAGGCCGGCACCCCGCGCAGCGACGAGGACTACCGCGCCGCCACGCAAAAGGCGCTGCTCGCCTTCGAGCCCAAGGAGGGGGACAAGCAGGAGGCGCAGAAGCAGCTGCTCGCCGCCGCTGCGCTCACCGCCGAGCCCCGCGGCGCCACCGCCGAGAAGCTGCGCCTGGACAAGCTGCACCGCCTGCGCGACGAGGAGCTCGCCAAGACGGAGCTGTCGCGCAATTACGGCAAGGTGGTTGCCGCCTACGACACGCAGCTCGCCGAGGTGCGCGCGCTGACGCCGGAGAGCCAGTTGCTCGCCACCCTGGAAGGCGAGGGCAAGGGGCTGCGCGCCGACGCCGACGCGCTCTATCCCAAGGCGCAGCAGGTGATTCAGAGCGGCGTCTACCAGACCGAGTTCCTCGAGGCCTTCCTCTCCAACTACACCAAGGCGCCCGAGGTGCCGAAGGTCGCCTTCGAGCTCGCCGGCGCCTACTCGCGCACCCGCCGCGAGGCCGACGCCGTGGCCCGCTTCCTCGACGCCTGGCGCTCGGACCCCAAGGGGGCGATGGGCGAGAGGTCGATCACCGGGCTGCGCTCCCTGGCCAGCGTGGTCACCGACCTGGTGGCCCTGCAACAGCTCGCCGACCAGGTGCCCGACCCCGAGCTGCAGAAGGCG
>DASYUP010000443.1:0-9504 GCA_036001185.1 Thermoanaerobaculia bacterium | reverse complement strand
GAGGAAGTCCTGGTCGACGGCGTCGAGCACCGCCGAGGAGCCCCGCCCGCTCTCGCGGCGCACGCCATAGCCGAGCCGGAAGCGCGGCCGCTCGGTGAGCGCGAAGGTGACGCGGGCCTCACCGCTCGCGTCCTTGGAGATCGCCGCGTCGACGCGCGAGAAGACGCCGGTGCGGAAGAGACGGTTGCGCGCCTCCTCCACGCGCGCCTCGCTGAACGGGGTGCCGGCCACCAGGCCTGTCTCGCGCCGGAAGGGCGCCAGCCGCGACCAGCGCTGGCTGGTGAGCTCCACGCCGGCCAGCGCGTAGGGCTCCCCGGGAGTGACCTCGAACGCCAGCGCCACCGACTCACCGCCCGCGGCTGCCTCCGCCAGCCGCGAGCGCACGGTGGCGTCGGCGAAGCCACGGGCCCGCAGGTCGTCCTCGAGGCGCCGCGCCGCGGCGGCGATGCGGTCGAGGCGCGCCGGGTCGCCGGCGGCGAGCGGCACCAGGGCAGCGAGGCGTGCCCGCTCGTCGTCCGCGACCCCCTCCACCGCGACGGTGGTGAGCGTCTGTCGCGGACCCGGCTCGACGCGCACCACCAGGCGGGCACCGTCATCCTCGAGCTCGCGCCCGCGGACAGTGGCCGCCGGCCAGCCGAGCACCCGCAGGGCGCCGAGCAGCCGGCGCTCGGCATCGGGCCGCCCGGCGGCGAGCTCGGCGCGCGGCAGGGTCCCCGGGAAGCTCGCGGCGGCGGCGCGGGCCGCCTCGTCGTCGCCGAGGCCGACGATGGCGAGCGTGGCGAGTGCCCGCCGCGGCCCCGCCACGCTACGCACGGTCACCGTGCGCGCACCATCGGGGTCGCCGGGGTCGTCTCGCTGCGCCTCGATCGCCACCTGCGGGTCGAGGTGACCGCCGGTGCGGAAGGCGCGCACCGTCGCCTGGCGCATCTCCTCGACGGCGATGGGCTCGTAGAAGTCGGTGCGATAGAGGGCGGTAATGGCGCGGCGGAGAGCGCGCGGCGGACGGTCGTCGGCGAAGACGAAGGCGACCCGTGGCCCCGGCTCCACCGTCACCACGACGTCGACGCGCGAGCGGCCGGCGGCGCCGCTGCGGCCGGCCCGCGGCGGGACCGGCCGCAGCGTCACGGCGATGCGCGGGTCGGGGTAGCCCTTGCGGCGCAGCAGGTCGGCGACGTCGACCTCGGCGCCGAAGGCGGCGCCGGAAGGCAGCGGCCGTCCCTTGACCAGCCCGAGGGCATTTCGCACCTGGCGCCGGAAGATCGTCCGGCGCCAGCCCAGCAGGCCCGAGGCGCGCCGCCGCGGGGCGGCCGGCAGCACCACCTCCACCCGCCGCAGGCGAGGCCCGCCCGCGTCTTCGCCCGCGAGCTCGCTGCCCCCGAGCGCGAAGGACTGCTCCAGGCTGCCGCCGCGGTTGCCGGCGTCGTTGGTGAGCCCCTCGACGCGCAGCCCGGGCAGCGCCCGCAGGTCGGCGATGGCGAGCAGGTAGGTCTGGCGCTCGGCGTTGCGCAGGTCGAGCGACAGCGCCACCGAGACGTTGCGCGACAGGTCGCGGCCCACCGTCAGCCGCGCGCTGGGATTGGTCTCGTTGAAGACCAACAGCGGCCGCACGGTGAAGCCGCCGAGACCGGCGCTCTCGCCCAGCCGCTGCACGACGCGGGCGCCGTAGTAGCCGGCGAGCCCCTGCTCCACCGCCGCCGCCGGATCGACGTGCTTTTCGTTGCGCTCCTGCTGCGTCAGCAGGTCGAGCGGGCTGCTGCCGCGGAGCTGGGCGATGCGCGGGTCCTGCAGCGAGCTGGTGGTGGCGAAGTCGACCTCGGGGTCGGTGAGCGGGTCGCCGGTGAAGAGGAGCGAGCCGTGGTCGATGCGCACCGTCTGGCCGTAGGCGTAGAACAGCCCGCCGGGGTCGAGGTCGATGCGCCCGCGCAGCACCGGGCTCTCCAGGGTGCCGCGGAGCGTGAGCCGCCGCCAGGTCGCGTGCAGGTCGCCGACGTTGTTCTTGACGCGCACGCCGTGCGTGGTGTCGATGGCGAGGTCGAGGTCGACGCCGGCGAGGGCGCTCGCTTCCGTGCTCGTCGTCGCCACCGGCTGGAAGAGGACGTTCAGCACCTCGCGGTCGAGGTCGACGTCGCGGTCGAGCACGCCGCGGTCGACCACCAGGTGACCGGCGAGCCGGCTGTGTCCCTCCGGCGGCGCCGTGAAGTCGAGGCTTCCGGAGAGCAGCGTGTCGATGCCGTAGGCGAGCCGGTAGCGCACCGAGGAGAGCTGCGCCGCGAGGGTCAGCTCGCCCACGCGCGAGCGGCCGCCGCTGAGCTTCGCGGTGCCGCCGTTGAGGCCGGCCGTGCCCTCGCGCAGGGTCCAACGCCCGTCACGGAGGTCGACGGCGAGGTGCGGCTCCTCGATGCGCAGCGCCGCCGCCGGCCAGACGAACGAGACGCCCGGGCCGGCGGCGGTGAGCTCACCGCTGAGCGCGTCCGGCGGCCCCTCGGCGCGCGCCGCCATCTCGAGCGTGCCGCTGCCGACGCCACCTCCGAGATAGGCGTTGAGGATGGCGGCGTCGACCGCACCGTGGGCCTCGGCGCTCAGGCGGGTGATGGCGCTTGCCGGAGATTGCTCGCCCGGGCGCCAGGCGGGGGCGAGGTCGGCGCTCGCCCGCAGCTCGACGCCGACGTCCTGCGCGGTGCTGCCGGCGAGGCGGAGGTGGACGGGCAAGAGGTCGAGCCGCCCGGCGGCGAGCCGCAGGACGGTCGGGGCGTCGGCGGCGAGGTGTCCGTCGGGGGTCTCGACGATCAGCCCGTCGAGCCGCACCTCGCCGCGGCTCAGCGCCGGCGCCGCGAGGTCGAGCGTCAAGTTGGCGGCGAGCCCGGCGCGCAGGCGCTCGGGGCGCGGCGGCTCGCCGAGCGCCTGCCGCAGCGGCGCCGAGTCGAGGGCGGGGGCGTGGAGGGCGAGCGTCACCGGTCCCTCGGCGAGCGGTCCGGGCAACGCCTTCAGCGCGTCCGCGAGCTGCGGCACCGCGCGCAGCGCAGCGAGAGGAAGGCGCGCCGAGAGGCTCGCCGCGCCGGCGGCGGTGTCGAGTTGGGGGGCCTCGACCGCCAGCACGCCGTCGCGCAGCCGTGCCGTGAGCGTTGCGGCGGGGAGGGCGTCGACGGGTCGCACGAGGTGCAGCTCGAGGTCGGCCGAGGCGAGGAGCGGAGCGGTGCCAAGGGTGCCGGACACGCGGAAGGTCCGCGGCGGTGGGGGAGCGGCCGGCGGCGAGACCTCCGCCCCCGGCGCCGGGGCCGGCGCTACCGCCGCCGCCACCGGACCGGTGTCGACGAGCTCTCCGGAGAGGGTGGCGATGCGCACCTCGCCGCCTCCCCCCTCGGCCTCGAGGTGGAATCCGCGCACGCTCGTGCCCTGCCCGGGGAGGGCGAGCGTGGCGGCGTCGAGGCGGAGGCGGGCGACGAGAGAGGAGAGGTCCGCGCCGCCCCTGCCGTCGCCGGCGAGCCGCAGCCGGTCGATCCGCGCGAGCTCGCCGGAGCCGCCCTCGCCGCTGGCGACGACGACCTGGTCGCCCTCGAGCCGCGCCCTGCCGCTCCAGCGCAGCGGCGCGGTCTGCAGCAGCAGGTCTTCGCCGGCGAGCGCGAGCTGCGCGGCGCGCACCCGCGTCGAGGTGTGGTCGGCCGCGGTCGCCAGGTCGGAGACGTGCAGCGTCAGCGCGCCGCGGTAGGCGAGCGGCGCGAGAGAGAGTGTGCCGTTACCGGCGAGGGTGGCGCTCGCTGCCTGCACGACGCCGGCCAGCGCGGGCGCCGTGGCGACGAGATCGGCGTCTGTGCGGTAGGCGCGCGGCGAGCCGCGGAGCTCCACCTTGCCGCTGACCGTGCCCTCGAGGTCGCGCCCTCCTTCCAGCAGGGGCCCGAGCAGCGCCAGGGGGACCGATTCCAGTTGCGCCTCGGCGCTGCCGTTCCAGGTCCGCGGCGAGCCCGCCGCCTCGACGCGCACGTCGGCGCCCGGCTGCGGCACCCAGTGCGCCGTCGCGTGCACCGCCGGCGTCGCCAAGGTGCCGGAGGCGTGGACCTCGGCGACGAGCGCCCCGCGCAGCGGCAGCGTCGCCGCGGGCGTGAGCGGCAGCCGGGGCCACAACGTCCGCGCCTCGGCAACGGCGGCAGCGAGGTCGGGCAGCGCGAGGTCGGTGGTGAGGTCCTCGGCCGTGGCCTGCGCCAGCGCTTTCCAGCCGGTCGCCCGCACGGTGCCGTGGACGGCGCGGCGGCCGGGCGAGCCGGGCAGCAGCTCGGCGGTCAGCGCCGCCACCAGCGGCGCCGCCCCCTCGCCAGGGGTGAGCCGCACGCCGGCCCGCGCCAGGGTTCGCTCGCGCTGGCGCCATTTCGCCTCGACGGTGCCGGTGACCCGCTCCCACCGCGGGCCGAAGCTCACCCGTGCCTGCGCGTCGCCCGCCGTGCCGGCGAGGCCGAGGTCGGCGAAAAGCGCCGCGGCGACATACGGCCGCAGGGCCTCGGCGGGGAGGTCGCTGGCGGCGAGCGCGAGCCGGCCGGCGCCCCGCGGCAGCTCGAGGTGGCCGCTGGCCGCGAGCGAGCCCCGCGGCGGCAAGCCGGCGGCGAGGGCCCGCGTCTCCGCCGCGAGCTCGAGGTCGACGGAGGTTGCTGCCTTGGGCGCGAGGCCGATGCTGCCGCGCCCTTCGAGGCGAAGCCCGTCGCCCCGCACCACGACCTCGCCGAGCCGCAACGGCTGGCCGTCCTCGTGGGCCACCTGGCCGCTGAGCCGCAGTCGCTGGCGACCGAAGTCGGGCCGGTCGAGCAGCACCTCGGCACCCTCGACCCGCGCCTCCAGCCGGCCGCCACGGTACGAGCCGCGGGCCGCCACCTCGCTGGCGCTCCAGGCGCGCAGCCAGCGGGCCGCCGCCGGTGCGAGCGGCGCACCGACCACCTCGCCGCGGCGCACGGCGAGCCGCAGGATCTCCACCGCCGCGCCCTGCTCGCCCGTCGCCGCCGAGCGCCGCTCCGGCAAGCGCGCCCCGAGGTCGACGCGCACACCGTTGGCGTCGAGCCAGCGCACCACCAGCGGCCGGCGCCTCAGCGATCCCAAGTCGAACCCGGCGCGCAGCCGCTCGACGGTGGCGAACGGGACGGCGCCGGGGGCGCCGAGGCGAACGTCCCGCAGCTCGACCGAGCTGCGGCGCCACGACGCCGAGAAGTCCCTCGCCTCGAAGGCGATGCCGTATTGCTCGCCGAGCAGCCCCGAGACGCGCCCGAGGATCGCCTGGCGCACCCCTGCCGAGCGCAGCGCCACCAGCGCGCCCAGCAGCGCCAGCAGCGGGCCGACGACGAGGACGAGGAGCGCGATCGCAACCCGCCGGCGCCAGCGTCGGCGGCGGGGGCGCGGCGGCGGGCTGGGCGCGTCGACCATGAGCGGAGTCGCGCCCATCCTACCCGCCGTCAGCCCCCCGAAGCCGACAGCAGCGTGGCCGGAACTCGGCTCGTCAGGTACGGGCTCTCGAGCCCAGCAGCTTCAACCTTCCCCGAACCGCCGCGCGGTGCTTGACGACCAGCGTGCGTCGACCGAGCGGTCAGGATGGGCTGACAGCTACCACCCCGGATACCGCTCACTCCAGCCCGCATCGCCCGCCGCCAGCCCCAGCACCTCGCGCACGAGGTCGTCGGCCATCCGCTCGATCACGTCGCGGAGCTCGAGCTCCTCGAGCAGTCCCGCGGGCAGGGCCTCGACGCCGAAGCGGGCGCCGAGCAGGTTACCGGTGATGGCGCCGGTGCTGTCGCTGTCGCCGGAGTGGTTGACAGCGAGCAGCAGCGCCGGCCGCACTGCCGAGGCGGCGCCGTCTTCGCCCGCCTGCTCGCCCCAGCGCTCGCCCACGAGCGCGCAGTAGACCGCGATGGCGAGCGCCTCCTCGCCGACCCAGCCGGCGCCCAGCGACTCGATCGCTTCGGGGCTCGGCGCGTCCTCCTCGGCGGCTCGCCGTGCTGCGGCGACGGCCGCGTCGAGTCTCCCTTCGACCTCGGCGGCGCCCTCCTGCCCGGCGAGCTCGCGGCGCGCCGTCGCCACTGCCTCGCCGAGGCTCGCCCCGTCGACGAGCCGCGCCACCATCGCGGCGAGACAGCCGGCGGCGAGGTAGCCGCTCGGGTGCCCGTGGGTGATCGCCGCCAGGTCGGCCCCCAACGCGAACGCCTCGCCGGCCGGCCGCCGCAGCAGCCCGGCGGGAGCGGCCCGCATCACGCCGCCGCACCCCTTGCTGTCGTTGATGGGCTCCTCACGCGTGCCCATCCGGCCGCCGCGCAGGGCAGCGAGGCACGTGTTGCCGGGCCCTCGCGCGTCGTGTAGTCGCGGCTCCGCGACGAGCCAGCCGTCGGGCCACGCCCATTCGCCTTGCGCCTGCGCCGCGCCTGTCGGCGCCGCGCCTGTCTGCGCTGCGCCCCTGGCCCTCCACCGCGCCGCCAACGGTTCGAGGGCCTCCCCCTGGGTGAGCAGCCAACGGTCATACGCGTGCCATACCATGCCGACCGCGTCGACCACGCCCAGCCCTCTCCCGCCGCCCACCCGCCCGCGCACCGCGGCGCGGATCAGCCCTTCCGCCGTGAACAGCGTCATCTGCGTGTCGTCGGTGATCGCCACCGGCCGCCCGTAGGCGCCGACGTAGCCGACCGCGCCCCGCGGCCCGAAGCGCCGGCGGATCTCCGCCAGCGAGTCGAGCTCGACGCCGGCCCCCAGCGCGTCGCCCATCGCGCCGCCGAGCAGACAGCCGCGCACCCGCGCCGGGTACTCCGGCACTGCCACCGCGTGGCAGCGCCGCACGTGCTCCTCCTGCTCGCGCGTCTCGATCGCGTTGGGCCGCGCCCGCCGCACCCGCGCGATCGCCTCCTCCGGCGCCTCCCCGAGCTCGACCAGCAACCGCGCGGCGATCATCCCCGTCCGCCCGAGCCCGCCCTTGCAGTGCACCACCACCCCGCGCCCCCGGCGCAGCAGCTCGCGCAGCCACATCCCGGCCCGCTCCCAGCGGCGCTCGAACGCCGCGTCCGGCACCCCCGCATCGGCGATCGGCAGATGCAGCCACGCAACGTGCCGCCGCGCTGCCCCCTCGGCGAGCGCGTCGCGCGGCACCTGCAGCTCGCGCAGCTCGCCGTCCTCGACGAGCGTCACCAGCGCCGCCGCGCCCCAGTCGGCGATGGCGTCGAGGTCGAGCCCGAGGTCGCGCTCCCAGGCGCCGGTGGCGGCGTGGAGCTGACACTTGCCCGGGCAGAAGGTGAGCCCGATGCGCCCGCGGGCGGCGGGGACGGAGTCGATGCGCAGCGGGTGGGTGAGCGAGGTGCGCGGGGTGGGCATTCGTGCGTGGCGCGAATGCTACCCCGCTCAGCGATCGCTCTCGTCCATCAGCTCTTGACGCTCGTCGAGGTCCCCGCATCCGTAGACGCGCTCGTGCACCGAGATCCCGCCGCGGGTGGCGCTGAGCTCGAGCTCGGTCTCGATCGGGGAGGCGTGGTCGCCGCAGGGCCAGTCGACCTCCCGCACCGGGCTCACCTCGTCGCGCAACGTCTGCCAGTGATCGCTGCGCAGGTAGAGCGGCTCCTCGGGGTGCTCCTCGGTGTGGAAGACGTGCAGCTCGGGCTCGCCGCGCGAGACCCCGATCGCCACCATGATCCGCTTGCCGCAGGACTCGGACTCGACCTGCAGCAGGAACTCGGTCGCGCGGCCGTCGTGGTCGTAGTCGGCGAGCTCGAGGACCGGCTCGGAGGGCCGCGCCCGCACCCGGTCGGCGAGCTGCTCGTCCTCCAGGTCCCCGTCGGTCTCGGCGTGCGTGGGCTCGACGCGCCGCAGGACCACCTCGGCGCCCTCGGCGTCGTCGTCCGAGGCGAAGAGGGGAGCGAGCGGCATGCGCTCGATCTCGCGGCCGGCGCGCAGGCGCACGAGGTCGAGCTGGCCGCGCTCGCCGAAGGAGAAGCCCGCGCAGGGGCAGGTGTACCAGTAAGGGCTGCCGGCCTCGCAGGAGGGCTGGGGTGGGGACGTCCACTCCAGGCGCCAGAGCTCGGGGACGCCGTCGATCGTCAGCTCGCGCTGGTCGCGGATGAGCGGGGCTGGCTTGCTGGCGGGGGCGCTCGCGGCGAGCCCCGCGTGCGTGCCGGCCAGGCCGACGGCGAGACAGAGAGCGGCGACCAGCCGGCGTCGGCGCGGTGCCCGCGTGGAAGCGGGGACCCCCGGAGCGGCGGGTAGGTGGGCGGCGGCGACCATATCGACTCCTCCTTCTTTGGCTGAAGGGGAGTCGACCAGGAGATTGTGGCGAGCGTGGGGCGGCGGCGAGGTGAGGTGAAGGAGCGCGGTCAGCCGCCGACCCGGAAGCTGAGCTTGACGATCCCGACGCTCGTCGCCGGGTCGTCGCGGAGCCCGCCGAGGGCCGCCGACGGCGATCGATCGACGGCGCGCGCCTCGCCCGAGCGCCGCTGCGCCCAGGCAACGATGAGGCTCGAGCCGGGGCGGTACTCCCAGCGCAGGACGGCGTTGACGTCGAGCGAGCGCTCCTCGCCGCCGGGCAGCGGCACCGCCCCGTCAAGTGCACCGTCGCCGTCGAGGTCGACGCCGAGGCTGCCCTGCCGCGAGTCGACGGCGAGGCGGCCGGGGCCGATCGCGGTGAAGCGCGCCGCGGGTGTGCTCGCCCGCGGCGCGGAGAGGAGCTGGAAGCGATCGTATCGGCCGACGGTCGCGAACGGCCGCGCGTAGAGCTGCAGAACGAGCCGGGGCGACACCACGACGTCGGTGCGCAGCGCCACGGCCAGCGTGCGCTGAGTGACGCGACCGACGAGATACCGCGTCGCTCCCGCGCTCCCGATGCTGCCCACCGCCTGCCAGCCGATGGCCTCGGCGGCGAGCGAGGGGGCGACCGACCAGCGCACGTGCGTCGAGGCGCGCACGTCGACGCCGGGCGCGAACGATGCCGACCACGAGCCGCTTCCCGGCTCGCGGGCCGCGCGTAGGTCGACGGTCGCCGTCGAGGCGCGGCGCTGGTCGGTGGAGAGCGACAGCGCCACGCCATCGCGCGGCGGCAGCAGCAGCGCGGGGCCGCCGCGCAGGCGGTCGACCGACAGCACCGGCAGGTCGTGGGTGAGTCCCAGCTTCGCGTACCAGTAGCTCCGGCCCTCGAGCTCGAGGTAGCCGTCCACCGTCGCGGCGCGTCGCTCGCCGCCCCACGTCCAGCCCAGCCCGAGGTTGTCGCCGCCCACCGTCCAGTGGCGCAACGCTCCCGCCGCCGGAAAGCGCTCGAAGCTCCAGCGTCCGGCGAGAAGGACCCAATCGGACTGCCGCTGGAATCCGACCTCGTCGACGTCGAAGCCAGGCGAGACGCCTCGCGCCGAGAGGTCCCAGCGCAGCGCGCCGTCCACCCGCGAAAGACGCGTCTCCGCTGCCAGCCCGTCGAGGCTCGTCCCGTACGGACGGCGATGGAGTCGCGGCGCGTCGGGGCGCTGGAAGAGGTGCCGTGCCGACTCGGCGACCCTGCTGATCGCCCCCACC
>DASYUP010000442.1:0-1789 GCA_036001185.1 Thermoanaerobaculia bacterium | reverse complement strand
CAAGGGACTGATCCCCTTCCATCGCTATCCCACTGGCTCGCGGACGGCGGTCGAGGAGCACCTGTGGGAAGGGTCGCGCTACCTCGCCGATGCCGAGGGCGTCTACCGGCTGCATTTCACCGTGGCGGCCGAGGCGCTGGAGCGTTTCGCCCGCGAGACCACCGACGCCGCCGACCGGCTGCTGCGCGCCCGCGGTCTCGTCGCCGAGGTGGGCTTCTCGGTGCAGGACCCCGCCACCGACACGCTGGCGGCGACGCCCGAGGGCGACCCCTTTCGCCACGACGACGGCACCCTGCTGCTGCGTCCCGGCGGACACGGCGCCCTGCTCGGCAACCTGGCAGCGCTCGACGCCCGCTGGGTGCTGCTGAAGAACGTCGACAACGTGCGTCCCGAGAGCGCCCAGGAGCTGGTGGCGCACTGGCAGGAGGTCCTCGGCGGGCTGCTGGTGGCGCTGGAGGAGCGGGCCCACGACCTGGTGCGCCGGCTGGCCGACGAGCAGGATGCCGGCGCGACGGCGGCCGCCGCGGGCTTTCTCGCCGACGAGCTCGCCGTGCCGGAGGCCCTGGCGGCGGACGAGGGCGCGGACGGGGACCGGCGAAGCCTGCTGCGCGAGCGACTCGATCGCCCGCTGCGGGTCTGCGGCGTGGTGGAGAACCGCGGCGAGCCCGGCGGTGGTCCCTTCTGGGTCGCCCGCGAGGGCGGCGCGCCGTCGCCGCAGATCGTCGAGCGCGCCGAGCTCGGCGAGGTGGCCGCGGCCGCGCAGCAGGAGGTCTTCGCCGCCGCCACTCACTTCAACCCGGTGCAGATCGCCGCCGGCCTGCGCGACGCCAGCGGACGTCCCTTCGACCTGCGGCGCTTCGTCGACGAGCGGGCGGTCTTCATCGCCGCCAAGTCGCACGCCGGGCGGCCGCTGCTGGCCCTCGAGCGCCCGGGGCTGTGGAACGGCGCCATGGCGGGCTGGAACAGCGTCTTCGTCGAGGTGCCTGGCGAGACCTTCGCGCCGGTGAAGACGTTGTTTGATCTGCTGCGGGCCGAGCACCAGGCGTAGGTCGGCGGTCAACCGCGGTCCGCGCGACACGGGCGGGGACAAGCCCCGCCCCTACACCAGAATCGGGGGTTGGCGGTGGTGGTAGCTCCGCGCTATGTACCTAGGGCAGCAGGTACTGCCTCATGAAGGCGACCTCGGCGTAGAACTCGTAGTCCAGGTTGTCCTTCTTGCGGAAGCCGTGCCCCTCGTCCTTGCCCAGCAGGTACCAGACCGGGTTGCCGCTCTTGCGCACGGTGGCGACCATCTGCTCGGACTCGGTGTGCGGCACCCGCGGATCGTTGGCGCCCTGGATGACGAACAGCGGCTTGACGATCTTCGCGGCGTTGTTGAGCGGCGCAATCTGCTGGAAGAAGGCCAGTATCTGCGGGTCGCGCTCATCGCCGTATTCGACGCGGCGCAAGTCGCGCCGGTACTCCTCGGTGTGTTGCAGGAAGGTGAGGAAGCTCGAGATGCCCACCACGTCGATGGCGCCGCGCAGGCGGTCCGAGTAGTGAGTGGCGACGGCGAGCGACATGTAGCCGCCGTAGCTGCCGCCGTAGACCATCACCCTGGAGGCGTCGAGGTCGGGCTGCTGGGCGATCCAGTCGAGCAGGGCGCCGATGTCCTTGACGGTGTCCTCGCGCCGCAGCCCGTTGTCGAGCTGGACGAACGCCTTGCCGTAGCCGGTCGAGCCCCGCACGTTGGGCTCGACGATCGCCACTCCCAGCTGGTCGAGGACGTAGTTCCAGCGTGAGAAGAAGC
>DASYUP010000441.1:0-5940 GCA_036001185.1 Thermoanaerobaculia bacterium | reverse complement strand
CCGACGACAGCACCTGGTCGATGCCCACCGACGGCTGGCCGGAGATCACCGCCCCCTCCGGCAGCAGGGCGCCACCCGCCGGGCCGGGCACCAGCTCGACGTATTTGTCGCCCAGCAGGCCGAGGTTCTTGATCTCGGCGTAGGTGCCGGCGAGGAGCGGCACCTCGCGCTCGACGATGATGTTGACCCGCGCCTCGCGCCCGCGCAGCTCGATGCCGTCGACGCGCCCCACCCGCACCCCGGCAACGCGCACCGCCGACTGGTCGTCGAGGCCGGCGACGCTGGCGAACTCGGCGACCAGGCGCTTGCCGGCCGGCCGGAAGAGGCTGATCTGCTCGGCCCGCAGGATGAGATAGCCCAGCACCGCGAGGGCGAGGGTCATGAAGATGCCGACCTTGACGGTGTTCTCCATCGTCGCTCCGGTAAGCGGGCGCCGGCCCCGCCGACGAGTCATTCCTCGGTGAGGGGCCCTTTCGCCTCGCGGCGCAGGAACTGTTGCACGCGAGGATCGGGCAGCTGGCGGAACTCCTCCGGCGCCGCCAGCGCGATCACCCTTCCCTTGTGCAGCATACCGATGCGGTCGGCGATGCGAAAGGCGCTCTCCATGTCGTGGGTGATGGTGACGGCGGTCAGATCGAGCCGCTCCTCGAGCTCCAGCACCAGCTCCTCGATGACCGCCGCGATCACCGGATCGAGCCCGGTGGTGGGCTCGTCGAGCAGCAGGATGCGCGGCTCGAGGGCGATGGCGCGGGCGAAGCCGACCCGCCGCCGCATGCCCCCGGAGAGCTCGGCCGGCAGCTTGTGCCCAGCCCCCTCGAGGTGCACCAGGTCGAGACACTCGGCGACGCGCGCCCGCACCCGCTCGCCCACCCAGCCGGCGCGGCGCAGCGGGAAGCCGATGTTGCCGTCGACGGTCAGGGAGTCGAACAGCGCCCCTTCCTGAAAGGACATGCCGAAGCGGCGCCGGAACTCGGTGATCTCACGGTTGCCGAGGGTGGCGAGGTCGACACCGTCGACCGCCACCGTGCCGCTGTCGGGGCGCAGCAGGCCGATCATGTGCTTGAGCAGCACGCTCTTGCCGGTGCCCGAGCCGCCGACGATCACCAGCGACTCGCCCTCGTGGACGTCGAGGTCGATGTGATCGAGCACCAGCTTGTCGGCGAACGACTTGGTGACCCCGCGCAGGGCGATGGTGACGCCCCCGGGCGCGGTAGCCTGCCCGGCGGGGCGCAGCGGCAAGTCGTCGGCGCGGGCCATCAGAACAGCAGCTTGGTGAGGAAGAAGTCGGCGGCGAGCACCGCCATGCTGGCGATCACCACCGCGCGCGTCGTCGCCCGCCCGACCCCTTCGGCGCCGCCGCGCGCGTAGAACCCCTGCTGGCAGCCGATGACGGCGATGAGCAGCCCGAAGACGGCGGCCTTGATGAGCCCCGAGGAGAGGTCCTCGAGGTCCATGAAGCGGAAGGTGTTCTCGACGTAGGAGACGGGATTGGAGCCCAGCAGCACCACCGACACCACGTAGCCGCCGACGATGCCGATGGCGTCGCCCAGCGCCACCAGTAGCGGCAGCGCGACGGTGGTCGCCCAGACCCGCGGCACCACCAGGTAGTGCACCGGGTCGGTCGCCAGCACCTCGAGGGCGTCGATCTGCTCGGTCACGCGCATGGTGCCGAGCTCGGCTCCCATCGCCGAGCCGGAGCGGCCGGCCAGCACCAGGGCGGCGAGCACCGCCCCCAGCTCGCGCACCATCGACAGCGCGACCAGCGTTCCCACGTAGCCCTCGGCGTGCACCCGCTTGAGGGTGCTGAAGGTCTGCAGCGCCAGCACGCCGCCGGTGAACATGGCGGTGAGCAGGATGACCGGCGTCGAGTCGACGCCGATGACTACCATCTGCCGCAGCCACTCGCGCACGTCGTAGGGGCGCCGGAAGGTCCAGGCGAGGGTGCGCCAGAGGAGGTTGAAGAAGCGGCCGACCTCGCGAAAGAAGGCCTCGAAGACGGTGCCCGTGGCGCTCATCGGCAGGGTGACGGTGGTGCGGCGCCGCCTCAGGCGAGATGGCGCGCCGTGGTCTCGACGATCTCACCACCCTGGCGGTAGTGACGGGCGAGGCGCAGCCCGAAGCGGGTGAGGACCTCGTAGGGGATGGTATCGGCCCGCTCGGCGATCTCCCAGGCGGAGATCTCCACCGCCCCCTGGCGGCCGAGCAGAATCACCTCGCTGCCGAGGCCGGCGGCGGTGTCGGTGAGGTCGACGGTGATCATGTCCATGCTGACGGCGCCCACCACCGGCACCCGCCGGCCGTCGACCAGCGCCTCGGCGCGGTTGCCCAGCCGCCAGGGGTAGCCATCGGCGTAGCCGAGCTGCAGCACGCCGATGCGGCTCGGGCGCAGCGCCGTCCAGCGGCCGCTGTAGCCGACCCGGCCGCCAGTGGGAACGTCGCGCACGGTGACGACGCGGGCGCGGATCGACAGGGCGGGCACCAGCTCATGCTCCACCCGCGCCGGGTCGAGGCCGTAGAGGGCGAGGCCGCAGCGCACCAGCGTGTGGCGGGTGGGCGGCCAGTGCAACGCGGCGGCGCTGTTGGCGAGGTGGATCCACACCGCCTCGCGCTCGGCCGGGGTGAGCTGCGCCAGCACGCCCTCGAAACGCTCCTCCTGGTCCTCGTTGCGCAGGCTGTCGAGGTCGTCGGCGTCGGCGAGGTGGGAGAGCACGCCGGTGAGGCGCAGGCAGGGTTGGGCGCGCACCAGCGCCAGCGCCCGCGGCACCGCCTCCAGCTCGATGCCCAGGCGGCGCATGCCGGTGTCGACCTTGAGGTGGATGTCCTGCTGGTGGCCGGTCGCCGCGCACCACTCGAGCCACGACTCGAGCTGGTCGAGGCTGGAGACCGCCGGCGTCAGGCGGTAGCGGGGCACCAGCGGCAGCTGCTCGCGGCGCAGGGGACCGAGCATGAGGATCGGCGCCTCGACGCCGGCACGCCGCACCTCCGCTCCCTCCTCCACCATCGCCACGCCCAGGAAGTCGATGCCGGCGGCCGCGAGAGTACGCGCCACCTGCGGCGCGCCGTGGCCGTAGGCGTCGGCCTTGACGATCCCCAGCACCCGCGCGCCGCCCACCCGCGTCCGCACGAGCGCCAGGTTGGCGACCAGCGCGTCGAGGTCGATCTCCGCCCAGGAGGGGCGCAGGGCCCCCGCCCCCTCGCGGTCCTCCAGCGGCCGCATGCTAGTGACTGGGACCCGGCCCGGCGGCCATGTAGTCCGGCGCGCGGCTCTTGAACGTCGTCGTCTCGCCGAGGAAGACGAGGTTGATGGTGCCGGTCTCGCCGTTGCGGTGCTTGGCGAGGATCAGCTCGGCCAGCCCTTTGGTCGCCGGATCGTCGGGGTTGTAGAGCTCGTCGCGATAGACGAAGGCGACGAGGTCGGCGTCCTGCTCGATCGAGTTGTGCACCACGATCTCGCCGGCGACGAAGTTGTGCGGCCCGGGCACCGTGAGATCGAAGACCTCTTCCTCGCCGTCGGGCACGATGCTGACCACTGGGTCCCAGTAGAGGTCGCTCTCGGCAAGTAGGCGCAACGCCTCAAAGCTGGTGGCGAGCATCACTGCCAGCGCGCGCCGCACCGTCGTCATCGCGAGCGACGCGAAGCGATCTCGACCTTGCGGCGTCGAGATTGCTTCGTCGCTACGCTCCTCGCAATAACGAGGTCGAGAGAGCCGCGATCTCGCCAGATCGCCGTTGCTCGCAACATGCTCAGCTGTCGAGACGAGCCGGTGCGGCACCGCAATGCGCTCCCCGGCGGAGAGCTCATCGAGACGACGCCATCCGCCGAGACTGAGGAATCGATGGTTGGCTGTTGCCCGGATCGACCGTCCGTTCAGGGTCGTGAGCCGGAAGACCGGCTTCACTCCTGTCGAGAAGGCGTGAGTGACCTGTGCGGGGCGCAAGCGTCGTGTCGCGTCGTCAACAGCCCAAACTGCTAAGCCTGGCCGCCCGCACAGCTCGCGGATCGGCACTCGCGCCCCGCTATCGGCAAGCGTGACCAACGTGTCGCCGGTCAGGCAGCCGCTCTCGCGCAGGTCCGAGAGCTGCGGCCGGTGGTCGCCGCCGCGGCGCTCGGGCTGGCGGGAGAGCTGCGACAGGGCGATGATCGGGAGCTCCAGCTCCTTGGCGAGCTGCTTGAGGCCGCGGCTGATGGCGGCGATCTCCAGGTTGCGGTTCTCGTAGCGACCGCCCGCCTGCATCAGTTGCAGGTAGTCGAGGATGATCAGCTCCAGGCCGAGCTCGGCACGCAGGCGGCGCGTCTTGGAAGCGACCTCGAGCAGGCTGGGATTCGGTGAGTCGTCGATGTAGAGCGGCGACGGAGCGAGCCGCCGCACCGTCTGCACGATCGCCTGCCACTGCTTCTGCGACAGGTGGCCGGCGCGCAGGCGCGAAAAGGAAACATCTGCTTCCGAGCAGAGGATGCGCAACGCCAGCTCCTGCTGGCTCATCTCCAGCGAGAAGACGCCCACCGGCTTGCCCTGGTGGATGGCGACGTACTGGGCGATGTTGAGCGCCAGGCTGGTGTTGTGGACGCAAATGTCGTTGGCGACGAAGTTGTGGGTGCCCGGGATGGTGAGGTCGTAGACCTGCTCGTCGCCGACATAGTGGATCGAGGTGATGCGATCCCAGTAGAGGGCGCTGGTGGCGAGCGCGGCGAGCGGCTCGCTGCCGAGGGCCGAGGCGATGGCGCGCAGCCGGTCGCGGCTGACGCCGCGGGTGCCGCGATGCATGTTCCAGCCGCGACCGAGGCCGAGACGATGGGCCAGGTCGCGCCAGCGCGCGCCACCTCGCTCGCGGTCGATGAGCTGCCAGACCTCGGCGGGGACGACGCCACGATTGGGGTTGCGACGCTGCCGGCGCAGGGCCGCCAGGGCCCGCCGAATCGCGCGCTCCTTGCCGTACGCTCCGATGCGCTCCAGGAACGAGCAGACCGATGTCGCCTCGGTGATCTCGAGCTGCCAGGCGCAGCGCTGCTCGCCGCGATAGCGGACCTTTTTTTCGCGCACCGCCGCGACTACCCCGAAGCGCAGCAGCAGGTGCTGCACCTGGCGAGCGAGGCGTTCGCTGCAGGAGCAGTATCCGACCTGCACCTGGCCGCTGGCGAAGGTGCTCACCCAGCCGTCGGTGGCGAAGAGGCGATTGAGGAAGACTCGTACCTCGGCCGCCGGCGCGCGAAAGACCGCGGCCGGCACAAACTTCTCGCCCGCGCCACAGCCCATGAGCCCCAGCTCGTCGAGCCAGCGCGTGAGCGCGTTGGGGCCGTTGTGGCGGGCCTCGGCGGGAACTGTCAGCTGCGGGAAGACGGTCGCCAGCGCCGTGGCGGCCGCGGGGCCAGGCACGTAGCGGCCATGACGCCAGCCGGTGAGCGAGCCCGGGCTCACGCCAATGGCAGCGGCGATGCGCCGAGCGGGCTGCGCCGAGCTCAATAGCGCGGCGTCGAACGACGAGCCGAAGCGCGACCGTTCTTCCAGAGTGGCCGTCTCGTCCGCGGCGACCGTTATCGTCGGCGTTCGCGTTCCTCCAGAATCGGCTTCGCTGACCCGCAGCCCCCCAAAGGGCGCCACGGCATCGCCGAAGTCCGCCCGCAGGAGTCTGCTGCTGTTGGTGAAGTGGGGCGACCGACCGGTCAGCCCGCCGTCGCCCAGCAGATAGCCGAGCAGGCGGGCCTTGTGCTCGCCCATTGCCTCGCTGCCGAAGACCTCGAGGGCCCGCGGCACGGCGACCGCATCGCCGACCCGCAGCTCGCGCAGCGGCTTCCAGCCCGCCAGGGTGAGGAAGGGATGGGGCGCCGTGACCTTGATGCGGCGGCCGAGGCGGGTCGACACCTCGAATACCGGCTTGACTCCATCGTCGACGAAGGCACTGGGCGCGGTCCATTCGAATTGGTGGTCGCCGTTGAGGGTC
>DASYUP010000440.1:0-33099 GCA_036001185.1 Thermoanaerobaculia bacterium | reverse complement strand
TAGGGCCGCTGGCCGCTGAGCATCTCGAACCAGATCAGCCCCACGGCGTAGAGGTCGCTGCGGCCGTCGACCTTCTCGCCGCGCGCCTGCTCGGGGGCCAGGTAGTCGGGCGTGCCGAGCACCTCGCCGGTGCGGGTGAGGCCGGGGGCGTGCAGCGAGCGGGCGACGCCGAAGTCGGTGACGTAGACCTCGCCCTGCTCGTCGACCAGGATGTTGCCCGGTTTGAGGTCGCGGTGGACGACTCCCTGGCGGTGGGCCTCGCACAGCGCTTCCGCCACCTGCCGCACCATCTTGAGACTGCGCGGCACGTCAAGCGTGCCCTCCTCGAGCAGCACCTGGCGCAGCGAGCGGCCGGGGATGAAGTCCATGGTCATGAACGGCATGCCGCCGTGCTCGCCGAGGTCGTGGATGCGCACCACGTGGCGATGGGTGACCCGCCGGGCGGTGAGCAGCTCGTTGTGGAAGCGCTGCAGGAAGGAGTGGTCGGCGGCGATCTCCTGGCGCAGCACCTTCAAGGCGACGTCGAGGCCGAGCAGCTCGTCGTGAGCGCGATACACGGCGCCCATGCCGCCGAAGCCGAGCAGGCCGGCGATGCGATAGCGGCCACCAATGAGGGTGCCCTCGGCGAGGCGGTTGGCCAGCCCGTCGAGGCCGGCGATGGTGGGCAGGCTGTCGAGCTTGGCGGCGGTGGCGGCGGTTCGCTCGGGCGGCGTCTCGTCCCTGGCGGTCAAGGCGCGAACACCACGTGCTTGTTGTGTTGCAGCGTGATGCTGAGCTGCAGGCTGCGGGCGCCGGCGATGAGCTGGCCGGCGACGCTCGCGCGATCGCCCTGCAGGAAGAGGTCGGGCACGTCGACGCCGCTGGCGCCGTCGACGGTGGCAAGGAAGTCGTCGAGGGTGGCGATGGCGGCGCTGAAGTGCTGCTCCTGGATCGACGCCCGCGCCGCGGCCAGCAGGCCGGTGAGATCGTCGTGCACGGCGGGAGTGATCTGCGACGCGAGGCCGGCGAGCAACGCCTCCAGCCGGGACAGCTTGTCCTCGGTGACCTGCGGCAGCGCTCGCCGGTCGGCGGCGATGATGAACTCCGAGAAGTCGCCGCCCACCCCGCGCACGTGGTAGCTGCCGATGCCCAGCGTGTCGGTGACGTCGACGAGCTCGCCGCCACCGGTCGACTTGAAGAGGCGCAGGGTGCTGTTGGCGAGGAACTCGAGCTCGCGGGTGTGCAGCGACAGCTCCCAGAAGCCGCGGAACGAGAAGCGGCCCGCCGCCGTGGGCGCGATCTTCAGCAGCACCGGGAAGGCGGCGGGGATGCGCGCGCCGGCCGGCAGCCGCGCCAGCAGCGCCGCGTCGTTGGGGTCGACGTCGCTGGCGGTGATGGCGAGCGCGCCGGAGAGGTCGCCGACCTCGTTGGGGAAGTCGAGGGTGAGGTCGAGGCGGTGGCCGCGCGCGGTGGTGAGGGCGCGCACGAGGCTCGCCTTGGCCTGGCTCTTCGGCCGCGAGGCGAGCTCGACCGAGACGCGCGCGCCGGCGGCGCTGCTGCGCAGCACGCCCGCCTGGCTGATCTTGCCGACGCTGGGGTCGTAGAGGTCGAAGATGCCGGTGCCGCTGCGGTCGATGACTTCCTGGACCAGCTCGTCGAGCAGGGTGACGGCGCTCTGGCGATCGTTCTTGTCGAAGGCGGCGCGCGAGCGCTGCAACCGGTCGCGCACCACGCCGGCGGAGGTGGAGTCGATCTGGTTGGCGGCGATGGCGGCGTCGAGGTCGCCCTCGAGCTGCTGGTAGGCGATGAGGGCGATGCGGCGCGGCGGCCGCAGGTCGTTGACCAGCAGGAACTCGGAGAAGTCGCCGCCGACGCTGCGCACGTGGTAGCTGCCCTGCCCGACGCCCTCGGTGGCGTCGCGGAAGCCGCCGCCGGCGCGGGCGTGGAAGAGGCGGGCGGTGGGGGTCTCGCCCTCGAACTCCACGGCGTCGGTACGCAGCTCGAGCCGCCACATGCCGCGGAACTTGGTGCCGGCGCCGGGATTGGGGGCAATGGTGAAGAGCAGCGGCAGGCGGGGGTTGACGAACACCCCCGCCGGCAACCGGCCGGCGAGGGCACCGTCCCCGGGCTGCACCTCCTGGGCGCTGACCTTGAAGCTGCCGGTGGAGAGGCCGGTGGCGCGCTCGAAGCGCAGCGACAGGGAGGCGCTGCGACCGCTGGGCAGCTTGAAGTCGATGGCCAGCTCGTGGCAGGGAATGCCGGGGTCACAGAGCAGGCGCTGGGAGACCTGCGCGCTGGCCGGGGCGGCGATCGCCAGGGCAAAAATCGAGACGACGAGCGGGGCGAGTGCCCCGGCGGTGCGGCGAGCTCGGTGCGGGCGCCCCATCATCCTCTCGGCTCGTGGCGACGCGGGTGAGGAGTTGCCAGTATAGCCGGCCGGCGTCGCCGCCAGCGGCCCGCGCGCCACCTCTGCGCGGTGCACCAGGCGTGGCAAGATCCGACTGCACCGGCCGCCACACCTCGCGGAGGCGACATGACCCGATCCTGGCTGCTCGTCCACGCCTTGCTCGTGCTGTCCCTGGCGGCCACCGCTCGCGCCACCGAGCCGCCGGCGCCCGCGGACACCTCGGCTGCCGCGCCCTCGCGTCCGCACCTCGACCTCGCCACCGCGCGCCTCGTCGACCTCTCGCACGCCTACGGCGCCGAGACCCTCTACTGGCCGGCGCAGCCGCCGCAGACCTTCGCCCTGGAGGTGCTCCACCATGGCCCGACCCCCGGCGGCTTCTTCTACGCCGCCAACAAGTTCTGCGCTCCCGAGCACGGCGGCACCCACCTCGACGCGCCGCTGCACTTCGGCGAGGGGCAGTGGTCGGCCGCCGAGGTGCCCGTCGATCGGCTGGTGGCGCCGGCGCTGGTGATCGACGTGCGGGCGCCGGCGGCGGCCGATCGCGACTACCGCCTGACGGCGGCGGACGTCGCCGCCTGGGAGGCGCGCCACGGGCGCATCGCCGGCGGGGCGATCGTGCTGCTGCGCACCGGCTGGAGCGAGCGCTGGCCCGATCGCGCGCGCTACTTCGGCAATCCGTCCACCAGCGATGCCTCCGATCTGCACTTCCCCTCGTTCGGCGCCGCGGCGGTCAAGGTGCTGCTCGAGCGCGGCGTGGCCGCCCTCGGCGTCGACACCGCGAGCATCGACCACGGGCCGTCGCACGACTTCCCGGTGCACCGGCTGGTGGCGGCGGCCAACGTGCCCGCCTTCGAAAACCTCGACCACCTCGACGCGTTGCCGGAGACCGGCGCCTGGCTGGTAGCGCTGCCGATGAAGATCGGCGACGGCACCGGTGGGCCGCTGCGGGCGGTGGCGCTGCTGCCGCCGTGACGGCCGCGCGCAAGCAGCTCTTCGCCCTGCTGGCAACGGCGGTGGCGGGACTGGGGACGATGCTGATGATCGACACCGTGGTGCGCCAGCTGGTCTACCCCGCGCCTGACGTGCGGGTGCCGTCGCCACCGCCACAGCCACTCGTCGAGGTGCCGCTGCACTCCGGCGGGCGCGAGCTCTCCGCCTGGTGGCAGCCGCCGTCCCGGCCGGGGGCGCCGGTGGTGCTCATGCTGCACGGCAACGGCGAGAACCTCGAGACGATGCGGCGCGCCGGACTGTTCGCCGAGTTCGCCCGCCTCGGTGCCGGGGTGCTCGCCATCGACTACCCGGGCTACGGGCGCAGCGAGGGCATCCCCGGCGAGCAGGCCAACGTGGAGGCCGCCGAGAGCGCCTGGACGTGGCTTGCCGCGCACGCCAGCGACGGCACCGCGGTTTCCTACACCGCCGGCCCCAAGGTGGTGGCCGGCTGGTCGCTGGGGGCAGCGGTGGCGACGCCGCTGGCGGCACGCCGCCGCGGCGAGGTCGACGGGTTGATCCTGATGAGCGGCTGGAACCGGCTGGTCGACGTCGCCGGGCTCCACTTCCCGCACTGGATCGTCGCCGCCGCGCTGCCCGAGCGCTACGACTCGGCGGCGGCGGCGTCCAACGTCACCTGCCCCTCGCTGGCGATCCACGGCGAGCGCGACGACCTCATCCCGGCGGCGCTCGGCCGCCAGCTCTTCGCCGCCCTGCCCGAGCCCAAGCGCTGGGTGGAGGTGCGGGGCGCCGGCCACAACGACCTGCTGGGGCGGCCGGAGACCTGGCAGGAGGTCGAAGCGTTTCTGCAGCGGCTCGGCGCGCGGTCGGCCGGGTGAGACGACGAGCGCTCAGAAGGCGATCGGCAGGTCGAGCTGCACCATGTCGTAGCCTTGAGCCCGAAGCGGCTCGTCGAGGCTGCGGGTGTAGGAAACGCCGGGGCGTACCCAGTGTCCCCCGACCTTGAAGTGGAAGCGCGGGCCGAGCGCGGCGGTCAGCGTCTCGCGCGCCTTGGGGTTGGCGCGCACCGGGGCAGCCCTGGTGAGCCAGCGCTGCAGGCGAAGCTCGCCGCCCAGCGACACGTGCGGCGAGAGGAAGCGCCCCGCGTGGAGGCCGAGCGTGAGGTTGGTGCGGCGATCGTCCTGCGAGCGAGGCCCGCGGACGCGAGTGAGCTGGAACACCGTCGCTTCGCCCTGGAGCGTGAGCGCTGGCGTTACGTGCGCCGCCCCCACGCCGCCGATCAGCGTCCAGTAGTTGACCGCGAACAACGCGTTGTCCATCGCCGAGCGAGCCGGGATGCCCCGGGCGATGGCTGCTGCCGCCCCGGGGTCGGGTTGGTCGCCCCCGCCGTCGCCGACGGGAATGGCGCTGGCGCCGAACAGCGAGACGCGCCACCCCCGGGCGAGAGGGCGGACGTAGCTGAGCCCCACCAAGGGGTTGGAGAAGGCGCGTCCGGAGGCTTCGCGCGTGGCGCCCGGGATAGTGTGATCAGGGGTCGTGGGATCAGGGGCGTGGTGGTCGACCCAGGAGACGCGGAAGAGAGGGGCGATCCGGGGAGAGGCCTTGTAGCTCGCGGTGAAGCTCTCGACCACCGTGTGCCCGGCCTTGCCGTTGGCCGGGTTCGCGAACAGCGCGACGGTGGTGTCCAGGCGCATGACGCTGGCCGCCGCGGCCGGACGCAGGAGCCAGGGCAACGAATAGGGAGCGGCCGGGGAGGGAGAAGGGGACGGCGCCGCGGGCGGAGACTCCGCGGGCAGGCGCGCCGGCTGCCACGCCCCGACCGAGACGACGAGCAAGACGCTCGCGGCGTAAGTCCGTATCATCCCAGCCGATCGTTTGCGGGTCAGGCGGCAGGCTCGAGAGCGCCCCTCATGGCGCCGGCCGAAACAGCTCGTTCGAGCCATGCCGTCTTGGAGCCCGAATCCTACACCCACCTCGCGCAGGCGCGCGGTCCCCACGGGCTATGATCGAGGCATGCAGCGGGGGTTTGTGACATGAGGCTGCTCAAGGTCGCCGCGGCCGCCCTCAACCAGACGCCGCTCGCCTGGGACCGCAATCGCGACAACGTCCTGGGCGCCATCGCCGAGGCGCGCCAGCAGGGGATCGGGGTCCTCTGCCTGCCCGAGCTCTGTCTCACCGGCTACGGCTGCGAGGACGCCTTCTTGTCGCCGGCGGTGGCCGACACCGCCTGGGAGGTGCTGCACGAGGTGGCCCCCCAGAGCGCCGGCATCGTCGTCTCGGTGGGGCTGCCGGTGCTCTTCCGCAACGCCCTCTTCAACTGCGCCTGCCTGCTCGCCGACGGCCGCATCCTCGGCTTCGTCGCCAAGCAGTTCCTCCCCGGCGACGGCCTGCACTACGAGCCGCGCTGGTTCAAGGCCTGGCCGCACGACGTGGTGGCCGAGCTCGAGCGCGGCGGCGAGCGCTGGCCGCTCGGCGACCTGGTGTTCGAGATCGGCGGCGTCGGCATCGGCTTCGAGATCTGCGAGGACGCCTGGGTCGGCACCCGCCCCGGGGCACGCCTGGCGCGCAAGGGAATCGACCTGCTGCTCAACCCCTCGGCGAGCCACTTCGCCTTCGGCAAGCGCGAGGTGCGCGAGCGCTTCGTCATCGAGGGGTCGCGTGCCTTCGGCGTCTCCTACGTCTACACCAACCTGCTGGGCAACGAGGCGGGGCGCGCCATCTACGACGGCGGCGGGCTCATCGCCACCGCCGGGCGCCTGGTCGCCTGCGGTCCGCGGCTCACCTTCGGCGACCGCCAGCTCACCACCGCCGTCGTCGATCTCGACTTCACGCGCATGAACCAGGCGCGGCTGTGGAGCTTCAACCCCGAGCTCGAGGAGCGGCCGGGGGGGCGGGTGCGCTCGGCCTTCCGTTTCCCGGAGGTCGAGCCCGAGCAGGCGGCCGGCGAGCTGCCGAGCTGGGAGCTGTCGCCGCGGCTCAAGGAAGAGGAGCTCACCCGCTCGATCGCCCTCGGCCTCTTCGACTACCTGCGCAAGAGCGGCGCCCGCAGCTTCGTGGTCTCGCTCTCCGGCGGCGCCGACTCGACGGCCGTCGCCTGCCTGGTGGCACTGATGGTCGAGCTCGGCTGGCGCGAGCTGGGGCGCGACGCCTTCCTCTCCCGCCTCGGGTTGCCGCGCCTGGAGGTGGCGACGCCGCGCGAGGCGGTAGGCGAGCTGCTCACCTGCGTCTACCAGGGCACGCGTAACAGCTCGGCGACCAGCGGCGCGGCGGCGCGCGCCGTGGCGGAGGCGATCGGCGCCCGCTTCTTGACCCTCGACGTCGACCCGCTGGTGGCCGACTACACGCGGCTGGTGGAGGAGGCGGCCGGCCGGCGGCTCTCCTGGGAGCGCGACGACCTGGCGCTGCAGAACATCCAGGCCCGCGTGCGCGCGCCCGGGGTGTGGATGATCGCCAACCTGCAGGGGGGCCTGCTGCTCGCCACCAGCGACCGCTCGGAGGCCGCCGTCGGCTACGCCACCATGGACGGCGACACCGCCGGCGGTCTGATGCCCATCGGCGGCATCGACAAGCCGTTCCTGCGCCGCTGGCTGCGCTGGCTCGAGGACGAGGGCCCGGCGGGGCTGCAGCCGATCCCGGCCCTGGCGGCGGTGACGGCCCAGGACCCCACTCCCGAGCTGCGCCCCGCTGATGCGCGGCAGACCGCCGAGGCCGACCTCATGCCCTACGAGCTGCTCGACGCCATCGAGCAGCTGGCGATCGGCGACAAGCGCGCGCCGCTCGAGGTCTACCGCTTGTTGCGCGACCGCTTCGCCGCCCACCCGCCCGAGCAGGTGGCGACCTGGGTGGAGCGCTTCTACCGCCTGTTCGCCCGCAACCAGTGGAAGCGCGAGCGCTACGCGCCCTCCTTCCACGTCGACGACCTCAACCTCGACCCCAAGACCTGGTTCCGCTTCCCCATCCTCTCGGGCGGCTACGAGCGCGAGCTGCAGGAGCTGCGGCGGGCGGTGGCCGAGGAGCAGCTGGCGAAGAGCGCCCAGCCGAGCGCCTGACCGGCGCCGGAACGGCGATTGCACCTCCCGCAGGTCATTGAAGACGCGGGGCGAGCCCCCGCGCGAGGACCGCAGGAGGTGCCATGGACGTTCCCATTCTGCAAGTCAGCTTTCGCGGAATACCGCCGGCGCGCCAGGCCGAGATCGAGGAGCGGGTACGCCGGCGGGCGGAGAAGCTCGAGAAGTACTGCGACCACCTCATGAGCTGCCGCGTGGCCATCGAGCGGCCCCACAAGACCGAGTCCAACGGCAACCCCTATCGCGCGCGCATCGACCTCATGGTGCCGCCGGGGCACGAGCTGGTGGTGCGCAAGGAGCCCGGCGACAACGACATGCACGCCGACCTGGTGACGGTGATCAACGGCGCCTTCGACGCCGCCGAGCGCGTTCTCGCCGAGCTGGCGGAGCGGCAGCGCGGCGCCGTCAAGTTCCACCGCCAGCCGCTGGCGCTGGTGGTGCGCCTCTTCCGCGATCAGTCGTACGGCTTCCTCAAGACTCCCGACGGGCGCGACGTCTACTTCCACCAGAACGCCGTGCCCGACGACTGGGATCGCCTCGAGCTCGGCACCCAGGTGCGCTTCGAGGAGGCGATGGGCGACCTGGGCCCACAGGCGACGACAGTGCAGATCGTCGACAAGCCGGGCAGCACGCTGGCGCACGGCGCGGATAGGGCCGTCGCCGAGCCGCTCGGCTGGGAAGAGCAGCAGCGTTAGCCACTTGCCCCGGTAAGAGCCCTCGCTCGCGGTCGTCATCGCGAGCGCAGCGAAGCGATCTCGACCTGGCGGCGTCGAGATTGCTTCGTCGCTCGCTCCTCGCAATGACCAGGTCGGAGGAGTGGCGACCTTGTCTCCGGGGCCAGCAACTAGGAGGGCGGGCGGATCTTGTCGCCGTAGCGCAGGGGTTTGCTTTCCGCCCACGGCCGGTACTCGTTGCAGAAGTCGATGCGCTCGCCCAGCGGCGGGTGCGAGGAGCGGAAGATCTTGTAGAGCTGCCCGGGGCGCGGCACGCTCAGGTTCTCCTGCTGCAGGCGCACGAAGGCGGTGGCGCAGGCGTGGTTGTCGTGGGTGATCTCGAGGCCGAAGCGATCGGCCTCGTGCTCGGTGTGGCGAGTGAAGGCGAGGATCGCCGGCGTCAGCACCAGGCCCACCAGGCTGAACAGCAGCGCCATCAGCGGCAGCGAGGCGACGTCGGCCAGCTCGGAGAAGCCGAAGCGGTCGCGGTAGCGGGCGATCAGGCCCGCCGCCGTGCGGTGGATCGTCCACAGGCCGAGCAGCACCAGCAGCGAGGCGAGGGCGAGCAGCTGCGGCACGTGGCCGAGCACGTAGTGCCCCATCTCGTGCCCCATCACCAGCAGCACCTGCGACGGCTGGAGCTTCTGCAGGATGGTGTCCCACAGCACGATGCGCTTGGTGCCGAGGATGCCGGTGACGTAGGCGTTGACGGTCTTGGTGTCGACACTCTTGTCGACCTCGTAGACGCGGCTGCCCTCGATGCCGGCGCGGTCGGCGAGGGCGAGGATCCGCGCCTCCAGCGCCTTGTCCTTCATCGGGCCGAACTTGTTGAACAGCGGCTCGATCCAGATGGGCTCCACCACCAGCACGGCGATCAGCAGGGGAATGGCGAGCAGCCCGGTGTACAGCCACCAGCGCTTCGGCGCCTTGCGCAGCAACAGGTAGGGGACCCACAGGAAGAGGCCGGTGAACAGGCACGACAGCAGGAGCCCCTTCCCGGCGTCGCTCCACCACTTCGCCGGCGTCTGATCCGACAGGCCGTAGGCATGCTGGCGGACGAAGTCGACGTACCAAGCGAGCGGCAGGTCGAGGACGAAGGTGACGAGGGTGAAGAGGACGCCGAAGACAGCGATGGTGAAGAACCAGTTGCGGCCCACACGGCGCGACTGGGTGCGGAGCCAGGCGGAGAAGCCGGTGAAGAGGAGCGCCAGCGGCACCAGCAGCCCCCACAGCGTCGACACCACCCAGAGGACGTTGCCGCTGTGGAAGTAGCGCAGGGCCTTCTCGCTGGGGGAGGGGACGGGGACGGGAGTGGGCTGGGCGGCGGCCGTGGCTGCAGCCGTCGCGGTCGGCGTGGCGGCAGCGGGCCCCGGCTGGGCGATAGCCGCCGCGGCGACGAGCAGCCCGAACATGGCGACGGCGAGCGCGGTCTTGCGCATGCATGTCCTCCTGGTGGGGGCGTCGAGCCTATGGCAGAAAAGTCGATCTGTCGCGGCGGGCGCCGCGTTCGTTAGTCTTCGCCCACATGACCCGCATCCTCACCCTCACCACTGACTTCGGCCTCGCCGACTACTACGTCGGCGCGGTCAAGGGGACGGTGCTGCGGCTGGCGCCGGAGACCCAGCTCGTCGACCTCTCGCACGAGGTGGCGCCGGGCGACGTCGAGGGGGCGGCCGACCTCCTCGCCGGCGCGGCGCCCTCCTTCCCGCCGGGGACGGTACACCTGGCGGTGGTCGATCCCGGCGTCGGCAGCGCGCGGCGGCTGCTCGTCGTCGCGACCGGCGGGCAGCAGTTCGTCGCTCCCGACAATGGCCTGCTGACGCCGCAGCTCGCCGCCGGCGGCATGGCCTGGGCGGTCAGCCGCCGCGACCTCTTTCTCGACGCGCCGGGCGCGACGTTCCACGGCCGCGACCGCTTCGCCCCCATCGCCGCCGCGCTGCTGCGGGGCGAGCGCCCCCACACCCTGGGCGGAGTCGTGTCCGACCCCGTGCGGCTCGCCATCCCGCCGCCGCGGCGCGAGCGCGACGGCGACGGCTGGGTGCTGCACGGCCGCGTGGCGAGGATCGACCACTTCGGCAACCTGGTCACCGACCTCCCAGGCGACTGGGTAGTGGCCGTGACGCTGGGCGCCATGCCGCGCGTGCACGTCGGCGCGCATGAGGTGGGACGCTGGGCGACCCACTACGCCGAGCTGCCGGCCGGCGAGCCCGCCGCGCTCGTCGGCTCGCTCGGCACCGTGGAGCTCTCCCTTCGCGATGAGAGCCTGGCGGCGCGGTGGGGGACGCGCCGCGGCGAGAGCGTCACCGTTCGCCCGTGACCGCCGATCCGCCGAGCAGCCGCTCTGCCCGCGCTGCATCCTCCGCCGTGTCCACCCCCGGTGCCGCGCTCTCCACCATCAACACCCGCAGCCGGATGCCGTTCTCCAGCGCCCGCAGCTGCTCGAGCGACTCGCGGCGCTCCAGCGGCGTGGGGGGCAGAGCGGCGAGCCGCAGCAGAGTCTCGCGCCGGTAGCCGTAGAGGCCGAGGTGGCGCACCGCCGGCGCGCCCTCTTCCCCTCGTGGGTAGGGGATCCCGGCGCGGCTGAAGTAGAGCGCGTAGCCCTCGCGGTCGAGCACCACCTTCACCGCGTGCGGGTTGCCCAGCTCCTCGCCGGTGGCCGGCACGGCGAGGGTGACCATGCCGTCTTCGGGATGCGCGCGCAGGTGCAGCGCCAGGCGGGCGATCGCCGCCGGGTCGACCAGCGGCTCATCGCCCTGCACGTTGACCACCGCCGCGGCGTCCCAGGCGCGCGCCGCCCAGGCGATGCGATCGGTGCCGCTGGCGCAGTCGGCTGGCGTCAGCTCGTGCTCGCCGCCGAAGGCGGCCACCGCGGCGGCGATGCGCTCGTCGTCGGTGAGCACCACCACGCGCGACACCCCGGCGGCGGCCGCGGCGCGCTCGTAGACGTGCTGCACCATCGGCTTGCCGGCGAGCGGCAGCAGCGGCTTGCCGGGCAGGCGGCTGGACCCCCAGCGGGCGGGGATGGCGGCGACGACGGTCTCTTCCATGGCGGTGGCCCGGAGTCGCCGCATGCTGCCACAAGCGACGGCCCGCAGAGCATCCCTAGGGTGCGGCGTCGCGCCCGTTGCTAGACTGCCCGCCGTCCGTTCCCGCTCGACCCTCGGAGGGGCCGCTGCTTGCGCGCGCGCCGCTCGAACCGCCCAGCCGTTCTCCTCGGCCTCTCCCTGGTGGGCTTCCTGCCGGGTGTGGGCGCCTGCCGCCAACCGGGCCTGCCGGGTTGCACGGCGCTGCTCGAGGCGAAGGACTACGCCGGCGCGGCGAGCCGCTGTGAGGAAGTCTACCGCCGCGAGGGTGAGCCACACGCTGGTGCGGCGGCGGCGCGGGCCCAGTACCACCTCGGCCATCCGCAGCAGGTCTTCGGCTGGGTGAAGCGCCTCGCCGGCACGGCGGGGGAGCCTGGCCTGTGGAGCCTCACCGCCTCGATCCACTGGCAGCGCGGCGAGCTCGCCCTGGCGGAGCGCGACTTCCGCCACGACCTAGCGCTGACCCGCCGGGCGGGCGACGCCAAGGCGATGTCGGGTGCCCTCTACGGTCTCTTCTATCTCGCCTGGGCGGACTCGCGCTACCGCGAGGCGCTGCGCTTCGCCAGCGAGGCGTTCACCACCGCCGCGCGCGCCGGCGATCGCGAGGCGCAGGCGCGCGCCGCCGAGGGGCTCTACACCGTGCTCTACGACGTCGGCGACCGTGCCGGCGCGCGGCGCGCGCTGGAGATGGCGGCTTCCCTGCGCCGGGAGCAGTCGCCGCTCGAGCGGGCGCGCTTCCTCGTCAACGAGGGGCTGCTGCTGAAGGCCGAGGGGCGACCCACGCTCGGCGCCATGCGGCTCGAGGAGGCGGTGAAGCTGGCGGCCGGCGGCGATGACCGCACGCTGCGCTCCGCCCACCTCGACCTCGTCGAGGCCTACCTCGATGCCGGCCAGGTGGAGCAGGCGGAGCGCCACCTGCAGGCGGCCCGCGCGCACGCCGAGGCCAGCGCCAGCCCGACGGCGCTGCTCTACTACCAGGCCGCGGTGGAGCTCGCCCGTCACCATCTCGATGCCGCCGCGGCAACCGTCGCGCGCGCGCTCGCCGGCGAGCCGGTCCCCGAGTGGGCGTGGGACCTCGAGCAGCTCGCCGGCCGCGTCGCCGAGGCGCGCGGCGACCCGGCGGCGGCGGAAGCGGCGTACGAGCGCTCGACCCGCGTGATCGAGGGGATGCGCCGCGAGCTCGAGCTCGGTGAGCTGCAGTCCTGGCTGCTCGAGCGCAAGCGGCGGCCCTTCGAGTCGCTTTTCCTGCTGCAGGCGCGTGGCGGGCGCGCCGTGGCGGCGCTGGCGACCGCGGAGCGGGCGCAGGCGCGCACCCTGCTCGACGCCTTCATCCAGGCGGCATCGGCAAGCCAGCAAGTGGCGACCGACCAGGCTCCCGAGGGCGCGGCCGACCGCCTCGAGGCACTGCGCGCGCTGCTGCCGGCAATGGGCGCCTCGGCGGTGGCGGCGCCGCAGCCGATCGAGCGGGTCCTCGCCGCCTTCGGCGACCGCCACGGCCTCGCCTACTTCGAGGCCGGCGCTGAGGACTGGCTGCTGACGGTCCACGGCGGCCGCGTGCGGGCCCTTCGGCTGGCGCGGCCGCGGCGGGAGATTCGCGACCTCGCCGAGCGGTTGCAGGCGCGGCCCGACGACCGCGCGCTGGCGGCGAGCCTCGGCGACCTGCTGCTGCCGGCCGGCGCGTTGCCGGCCGCGGGCGCACCGCTCTACGTCGTCGCCGACGGCGCCCTCGCGCAGGTGGCCTTCGCCGCCCTGCGGCACGGCGATCGTTACCTCGTCGAGGAGCACCCGGTCGTCTACGTACCGAGCCTCACCGCCCTGGTGGCGATCGCCGCCCGCCCCGGGGTCCCCTATGGGCCGGCGCTGGTGCTGGCGGACCCCCGCGCCGACCTGCCGGCGGCGGCCGCCGAGGCCCTCGCCGTGGGGCCGCTCCTCCACGCCACGGTGCGCACCGCTCAGCGGGCCACCACCGGCGAGCTCGCGTCGGGCGCCCGGGCCTCGCTCCTGCATCTCGCCACCCACAGCGGCCTCGGGCCCCGCGGACCGTGGCTGCGGCTGGCCGACCGCGACTTCGGCGCCGGCGAGATCGTCGGCCGCCGCATCGCGCCGCGGTTGGTGGTGCTCGCGAGCTGCGCCTCGGCGGCCCGCGAGCGCCGCGAGATGTGGGGCTCGCTCGCCGCGGCGTTCCTCGCCGCCGGCAGTCGCTCGGTGCTTGCCTCGCTGCGCTCGGTCGACGATGCGGTGGCGCGTGACTTCGTGCTCCGCTTCTACCGCGAAGGGGGTGCGGCCGATCCGGTGGCCGGCCTGGCGCGGGCCCAGCGGGCCGCCATCGCGCGCGGCGAGCCACCGGCGTCCTGGGCCCCCTTCGCGCTCTTCGGTGCCGAGCTCGAGCGATGACTCCGTGTTGCGAATCTGCCCCCGGCGTCGCCTCACCCTCAGAGGGTGGTTTACCGAGAGGAGGACCTCATGACGTTTCACTGGCTGAGCACTCTGATCACGGCCGTCACCGGTGCCGCGGTGGCCGGCAGCGGCAGCAAGCAGAACCTGCCCTTCGAGCGCGACGGCGATACCGTGCGGGTGACGGCGAAGCCCGCGGACGGCGCCTTCCTCGTCCTCGGCTCGGCGAGCAAGGGCGGCTCCGCGGGGGGAGGCGGCAAGCTGGCGGTGACGACCGGGTCGGCCAGCTTCCCTGCCGACAGCGAGCTGACGATCTATCGCCTCGAACCGGTGGGTCGCTGGACCCCCGGCCAGGGCGGGATCCGCTGCGACGAGCGCTTCACCGACTGCCCGCTGCCGCCGCCGCCGATTCCGCCGCGCGACTCGGTGCAGGCGCTGGTGAAGGGCTTGCCCTAGGAGAGCCGGAGCCGGGTGGCACCAGCAGGGGCGAGCGAGGAGCGCGACCATGGATCCCGCGGCGGCAATGGCCGGTGACGGCCTCCTCGGCCGGAGGCGGCCGATGAGCGCGACGGCCGGTGAGGGCCAGGACCCCGTTGGCGAGGTCGGGGACCCGGAGCGGGAGGCCCTCGCCGCGCTCGAGCGTGCCGACCGGGAGGCCGCGCTGACCCTGCTCATGCGCGCCTATGGAGCGGCGCTCTATCGCTACTGCCGGCAGCTGGTCGACGACGAGGAGCTGGCGCAGGACGCGCACCAGATGACCTTCGTCCAGGCGTACGAGGCGCTGGCGGGCTTCGGCCGGCGCTCCTCGCTGCGCACCTGGCTCTTCGGCATCGCCCGCCACCGCTGCCTCGACCTGCTGAAGATGGACCGTCGCCGGCGCCGGCGCTTCGGGCGCCTCGCCGAAGCGGCGGAGCGCCCCGACCCCGGCGGCGGCGCCGACCGCGGCCTGGTGGCGCGCTCGCTCGCCGACGCCCTCGCCGCCTGTCTGCGGGAGCTGGTGCCGCGCATCCGCTCGGCGGTGCTGCTGCGCTTCCAGCTCGACCTCTCGTACCCGCAGATCGCCGAGCTGTCGGGGGAGCGCGCCGCCACGCTGCAGGCGCGCGTGGCGCGGGCGCTGCCGGCGCTGCGCCGGTGCCTCGAGGAGCGAGGCGTCACCCCGTGAGCGGCACCCTCTTGAGCGTCACCCTCTTGAGCGTCACCAGATGGAGCGACAACCCATGAGCCGCTGCAACCGCTTCGCCGAGGAAGCGCTGCTGCGCATCGAGCAGGGGCTGCCGCTCGACGACCACTTCGCCACCTGCCCCGACTGCCTTGAGGCGCGGGCGGTCTACGAGCGGCTGCGCGCCGGCATCGCCTCGCTGGAGGGCGATCTCGCCCCGTCACCACGCTGGCAAGCCGAGGTCTGGCGGCGCATCGAGGCCCGCCGGGCGCGGCGGCGAGGGTGGCTCCCCTGGGTGCTGGCCACCGGGCTGGCCGCGGCGCTCGCCGTCCTCTTGCTTCTCCGCACCCCGGCAGGCGACCTCGGCAGCGTGTCGCTGCGCGCCGACGTGCAGCGGGGCGCCGCCGTCCTGCGCGGCGACGAGGCCCGGCCGGGCGATCTGCTGCGGCTCGTCGCCAGCACCGGCGGCGCCGCGCACGCCGAGCTGCGCGTCTACCGCAACGACCGCGAGCTGGTGCTGCGCTGCGCCGACCGCCAGCCTTGCGTGCGCAGCGGCAGGTCGCTGCGCGCCATCGTGGCGCTCGACGCGGTGGGCAGCTACCAGCCGCTGCTGCTGGTCGGGGAGCAGCCCTTCCCGCCGCCCACCGCCGACCTCGACCGCGACGCCGCGGCCGCCCTGGCGCGCGGCGCCCGGGTCGAGCTGGGGCCGGCAGTCGTCGTCCGCTAGATTCCGGCCGCATTGTTGTCTTTCCTCCCGCACCGTCGCCTTCCCTGACAGAGCTCGGCGCCGCGATGGCGCCGGCACCTGACAAGGAGGCGACCGTGAAGACATTGCGAACGACATCCCGCGGGCTGCTGCTCGTGCTGTGTGCGGGGTTGCTGGGCAGCGGGCTACCGGCAGTCACCGCCACCGCTGCGGCGCAGCCTCGCCCCCAGCCACCGCCCCTCCCCGTCCCGCCGCAGCCGGCGGTGGTCTGCGTCGACTTCGAGCCGCCGCTGCTGCTCGGCACGCGCTACGGCAGGCCGGTGGGGCAGTCGCCCGGCGACCTCGCCTTCACCTCGCAGCGCGTGCGGGTGACGGTGGAGAAGTACCTGGCGGCGAACGCCGCTACCGCCTTCGAGGTGGCGACGGTGGTCAACCCGCCGCGGCCGTTCGCCGCCGGGCAGAGCCTGCGCCTCAACAACGTCGACGTGCAGCTCGACTTCCGCGCCCTCGGCTTCCGCCCGGCGCGCGTGGCGCTGCGCTTTCTCGACCTCGGCGGCGCGGAGAACCTCGCCGTCAACGGCAGCCCGCTGTACGCCGGCGAGCTCGCGGCGGCGCCGACGCCGATCGGCGGTGTGGCGCTGGCCGTGGCCACCACACCGCTGCCGCCGCCGGCGCACGGCAAGACGGGAACCCTGAAGCTCACCGGCCCGGTGGCGACGCTGCGCATCGGCGGCCAGGAGCTGTGGATCGACCAGGTTTGCGCCAGCCGCTAGCGGCGGCGCCAGGAGACACACCCATGAGATCGACGACGAAAGCAACCGTGCCGGTCGCCGCCCTGGCGGCCCTCCTCTGGCTGCTGGGCGCCGGCCACCCCCGCGCCGCCGCGGCGCAGGGGCTCATCGCCAAGGTGACGCTCAAGGCCGAGCCGCTCACCGGGCTCACCGTCGTGCCAGCCGCCAAGCTGCCGGCACCCTCGCCGGCCGACGCCGCGGCCGCCGCTCGCACCCTCCGCCGCGACCTCGAGAAGCGCAAGGACCTGCAACGCGACGGCGTCTGCCGCGGCGAGGTCTTCAGGGTCGCCGTGGAGACGCAGCCACCGGTCAGCGGCCAGTGGGTATCGGTGGCCATCGACGGCTACTCCGGCGACCACCGCTACCTGCAGCTCTTCGGCGACCCGTCGACGCGGCTGATCCAGGTCGTTGCCACCAGCGGCGACCAGTCGCAGAGCAAGACGGTGAAGGTGCCGGTGCGGGACTGCGCAATCGAGCCGGCGATCCTCGTGCGCAGCCGCTTCAACCCCTATCACCCGTACACCGTCGACTTCACCCTCGACAACGCCGCCGAGCTGAAGGAGACCTTCAGTGGCTATCGCTGGCGCTTCGACGACGGCGCCATCGCGACCACCCACGAGCCTTACGTCTCGCACTCCTACTTCGACCGCGTGGACGGCGCGGTGCCCTACCAGACCTTTGCCGTCGAGGTCACCGGGGAGGCACGGGCCACGGGCTTCGCGGCGGGCCGGCGCGTCGCCCGCCACTATGCGGTGACGCTGCCCAACAACTACTACCACGCCAAGCGGCAGGGAAACCTGCAGCCGCCGGCGATCACCAGCGGCGCCATGGAGTCGCGCGGCCTGCGCCTGGTCGGTTCCTATCGCATCCGCAACCTCGAGAAGGAGCCGCTGGTCTTCCGGCGGGCGCTGGTCGAGAACCTCTCCTGTGACGTGCAGGCCCCCGCCTCGCCGGCGGCGACGACGCCGGCCAGCGTGCTCTTCCAGGGGGGCAAGGCGTTGGCAACGACGATCCCCGTGACGCGCCTCAGCACCAGCCTGCGGGCCACCGTCGAGCTGCGACGGAGCCTGCCGGGGCTGCCCGCCGACGCCATCGTCGTCCCGCCGCGCATCCCCGGTGGCACCGGCCCCACGCGGCGCGACCTCGGCCTGCTCGACGCCAGCAGCGGTCACGGCGCGGCCCTGCCCCTCGGCGGCGCCGGCGGGTTGGGAGCGCCGGTTCCCAGCACCGGAGGGACCGGCGGATCGGGTCCCGCCACGCCGCTCTCGGGAGTGGTCGTCATCCCCGCCGAGACCACTCACCAGGGGTTCCTCACCCTCGACGTGACGCAGATCCCGCCGGGCGTCTGCAACGTCGGCTACCACCTCATCGGCACCAGCCAGAGCGGCCGTCCGGCCTACGCGAGCCTCTACTTCGAGGTGCGCGACAACCCGGCGCTGCGCCGGCACGTGAGCGATGCGGCCACCCGCACCTTCCTGCTCGACCTCAACCGGCGCGGTCTCGTACGCGGCGCCACGGTGACGCAGGAAGATCTCTACCACCTCGAGCGCCGCGGCAAGATCCGCCGCACCAGCCGCGGCTGGGAGATCCAGTGATGCGACCCACCACCACCACCACCGTGCTCGCCGCCTGCCTGCTGCTGGCGGCGCGCGCCAGCCAGCCCCAACCGCTCGGCGAGATCTGCACGCCGGGAGCATTCGAGCCGCGCCCCGGCATCAGCTGCCAGGCCACCGACGAGTTCGACTACCGCCTTCCGTACATCGCCAACGCCACCAAGGGCAACCTCCTCGTCAGCCCCGGCTGCGGCACCATCGGCGAGCTGTTGCGCCACGTCGACGCCAACCAGCGCTACTCGCACTCCGGCGTCATCGTCGACAACGGCACCCGCGTGCGCCACTCCACCGCCGCCGACCAGCGCTACATCGATGCCGCCGGCAGTGACGGCTTCACCCCCGCGGTGCTCAAGTTCGGCTGGCCGGGCACCGTCACCGAGAGCATCGACGAGGCCTACGAGGGCCACTACCTGATCGATCCCGAAAACCCCGGTCGCACCTACCTCCTCAAGTCGTTCAACCGCGATCCGGCGGGCTGCGACGAGGAGGCGCCGCCGATCTATCCGGCGGTGGTGAAGCCCCCCTTCGACCAGGAGGAGACCGTGGTGCCAGGCACCGGCCGCACCGTGCGCGCCAACCTCCAGCGCATCGCCGACGCGGCGCTGGCCATCCACGGGCACTACCGCCTCTTCGCCTACAGCGACGCCGCCATCGTCGGCCGCGGGTCCGGCCCCGGCGCTCGCGCCGGCTCCGACGCCGGCTGGGCCAACCTCAACGCGCCGGACGGCACCGTCTGCTCGCAGCTCGCCTGGAGCTCGACGGTGGCGGCCGGCGTGCCGGTGGAGGACGACACCGTCGAGGGCGGGGATCGCCCGCACGCGCCGGCTCCGCATCGCGGCCTCTTCGTCTATCCCGAGGCCAACCGACAGCAGGCCGGCGAGTTCTTCTACACGAAGATCTACAACGACTTCTACGCCAAGTCCGGCTGGTGGGGGCGCCTGTTCACCGACGCCCCCGACGACGGCGCCAACCAGATCCTCAACTGCTTCGGTTTCGACTGGTGCGGCAGCGAGCCGGGAATGGCCTTCGACGGCGAGCCCGACGCCAAGGACTCCGACCGCTGGAAGCACCCCGGCGACGGCATCGCCGTCTCACCCGACGACCTCACCCGCTGGGACCTGCCACCGGCCGGGGTCTACGGCCTTGCCGAGGACATGGCCTACCGCCCGGGCGAATACACCCGCGTCCACCGCTGGGGCGAGAGCCCCGGCGCGGGCGACGTCACTGTCACCACCCTCTTCGGTGGCAGCCCGGCAGCCAGCGCGCTGGTGACGATCTCCGGTTTCCCGGCGGCGCTCACCGACGCCGCGGGTCACGCCGCCTTCATCGCGCTTCCCGGTGGCCGCTACGAGGTGAGGGCGAGCAAGACGGTGATCGAGTCCGGCTCGCCGCGCGAGGTCACCGCCCTGCAGACCTTCGACGTCCACGCCGGCCCCGGCAACGCGCTGACCCTCACCCTCACGGCGCCGGTGGCGCCGCCGCGGCCCGACAACTCCCGCGCCCACCGGCGGGTGACCGTGCGCGGCACGGTGTGGATCAAGGACTACGAGAACATCGGCTCCGACGAGATCGGCACCCACTCGCTCGAAGATTCGGTGGTCCTAGATCCAGGCCAGCGCGAGCACCACTTCCACTTCTCCAACTGCACCGGCGACGAGGTGCGGGTGGAGACCGACGTGCGGGTGACCCTCGACCCGACGGATGCCAGCGTCGTCGCCGAGGTGCGCGGCAAGATGTTCGAGAGCGACGACTGCGGCGGCGACGACGAGGACGACAACCAGGTGCAGAACTTCGACATCGCCGAGGGCGGCGTCGCCAACGCCAGCATGCACCTCACCAACAGCTACGTCCTCGGTGACGACCAGGCGACCATCACCCTCGCCATCCTCAACGAGCGCAACACGCCGTAGTCAGTGCCGGCGGTTGAGCACGAAGTCGGGCGCCAGCTCGAGCGCCTCGCGGGCATCGCCGGGGGGGAAGGGGTCGAGGGCCTCGCGCGCTTCCTCCGCGAAGTCGTGGGCCATCGCCTCGACCTCCTCGACGGTGCCCTCGCGGCCGACCATCTCCAGCACCTGCTCGGGAGCGACGCGCTCGAAGGCGCGCTCCTCGAGCACCTGCTGCACCAGCCGGCGCTCGCCGGCGTCGACCCGCGGCAGCAGCAGGATGAGCGGCAGGGTGAGCTTGCCCTCCTTGAGGTCGGAGAGCACCGGCTTGCCGAGCTCGGCCTCGGAGGCGGTGAAGTCGAGCAGGTCGTCGACCAGCTGGAAGCAGGTGCCGAGGCTGCGGCCGTAGTGCTGCAGCGCGCGGCGCGCGACCTCCGGCACCATCGCCAGGTCGGGGCGCAGCGGGGTGATGAGGCAGGGCACCGAGCAGGCGGCGGCGAAGAGGTGCGCCGTCTTGCGGTCGATGATGCCGAAGTACTCGTCGACCGTGAGATCGATGGCGCCCAGCCGCTGCAGCGCCAGCAGCTCGCCCTCCACCATCTTGAGAGTGGCGTCGCACAGCTCGCGCACCACCTCGAGATTGCCGTGCGACAGCGCCATGCGCATGGCGTTGGTGTAGAGCCAGTCGCCGAGCAGCACGGTGAGGCTGTTGCCCCACAGCTCGTTGATGGTGGTCTGGCCGCGGCGCAGGGTGGCGTGGTCGATGACGTCGTCGTGGATGAGCGTCGCGGTGTGGATGAACTCCACCACCGCGGCGTAGGTCACCTCCTCGTCGCCGTCGTGGCCCAGGAGGCGCGACACCAGCAGCAGCAGGGCGGGCCGCATGCGCTTGCCGCCGCTGCCGGCGAGGTACTCGCCGGCATGGTGGATGAACGGCACGTCGGAGCCGAGGTGCCGGCGGAAGACTCCCTCGGTGGCGGCGAGCTTGTCGGCCACTAGGGCGAGGAAGCGCTCGGGCGACGGCGGCGCCACCTTGCGCCGGCGCTCGAAGAGGCGCGGGTTGACGGCCTGGGGGTTCACGGGCGCCGGCTCGCTCTCAGCTCACCGGCGACACCGGCGGGAAGGTTTCGACCTTCTCGAGGTGGCCGTCGCGGAAGCGATAGACCTTGCCCTGGCGGAAGTACCACCAGGCGGTCTCCAGGTGATCGGGGTAGGTGACGCGATCGACGCGATCCGGGCGGCCGCCCTCGCGGTAGGCCTTCTGCTCCTCGGCGGTGCGCAGCGAGCCGAGAAAGTCGCGCAGGGTGTCGAGAAAGGTGGTGTCGGCGAGCGTCACCGGCACTGCCACCGGGCTGCCCTGCAGCACGCGGCGGGTGATGTCCTGCCGCGACAGCTCCTGGAGCTCCTCGCCGCCGGCGGTGGCGACCGGCACGCCCACCACCAGCTCGAAGTGGTTGAAGCGGTCGTTCCATGGGAACTGCAGCCCGAACTCGCCGCGTGGCGTCGTCTGCGCGCTGCCGGTGACCACCTCGCGCTTGTGGGTCCCCCACGGGTAGACGGCGAAGCGCAGGCGCGAGGCCTCGAGGGTGACGCGCAGGTCGCCGAGGGGACGGCCACCGCCGTCGTTGACCACCCCTTGCACCGTTACCGACTGGCCGGCGCTGTAGCGCGCGGACGGGCCGGCAAAGCTGGCGTGCGCCGCGCAGCCGGGCACCAGGACCAGCGCCAGCAACAGCGCCGCCAGGGTGGGGACGGCTGAGGGGGGGAGGCGGCCGCGAGGCACGCCGCGATTCTAGCGCAGCGGCACCGGCGCTCCCGCCGCCCGGGCCGGCCGGCGGCTCAGGGGTGATCGGCGCCCGTTTCGCGCTGCCACTTGACGTTCGCCGGCGGGGTGAAGACGGTACCGTTGGGTAACGGCCGGCGATCGGCGAAGCGGAAGGTGGTGCGGTTGCCCTCGGCGTCGCGGTAGGTGAGCTCGCGCACGCTGCCGTCGGCGCCCAGCAGGATGGCGGCATCGCGCAGCACGTTGGCGCTAGCCGCCTGGTTGGCTGCCACTTTGGGGACGAGCTGCACGCGGATGGCGTTGCCCGCGGGTTGCGCCCTGGCGTCGTACCGCTCGGCGAGGTCACCCACCGCCAGCAGCAGGAGGTCGAGGCCGGGTTGCGCCTGGTCGAGGTCGTAGATATGGCCCGCCGGCTCGCCGGGGTTCCAGGTCCACAGCTTCTCGCCACAGAGCAGGAAGCTCTTGGGGTACGGGTCGTCGTAGTCCCAGCGCACGCAGCGCGGCAGGTCGAGGGCCACCCGGCCGGTCTCCTCCTCGCCGCGGTCGAAGCCGGTGGGGAGGTACGTCTGGCGGAAGCTCCACAGCTGGGCGCCGGTTTGCTGCATCTGCGCGCGCGCCTTGCCAAGGAGCGCCCAGGGATCGGGCGTCGAATCGGCGCGCACTCCGCCGGCGAGCAGCAGGAGCAGCAGGAACGGCAGGGCTGTGCGGGCGCGCATGGGTGCTCTCAGTGCTTGAAGTGGCGCCGGCCGGTGATCAGCATGGCCATCCTTCGCTCGTCGGCGGCGGCGATCACCTCGTCGTCGCGCTTGCTGCCGCCGGGCTGCGCCACGGCGGTGATGCCGGCGGCGGCGAGGACGTCGAGACCGTCCCTGAAGGGGAAGAACGCGTCCGAGGCCGCCACGCTTCCCGCCACCGGCAACTGCGCCTTCTCGACCGCCAGCCGGCAGGAGTCGACGCGACTCATCTGGCCGGCGCCGACGCCCACCGTCTGGTGCTCGTTGGCGAGCACGATGGCGTTGGACTTGACGTGGCGCACGACCTTCCAGGCGAGCTCCAGCGCCGCGCGCTCCGCCGCGCTCGGCTGCCGCCTCGTCGGGCAGGTCCAGGTGGCGGGATCCTCGGGCGCGTCGTCGGGCTCCTGAGCCAGGTAGCCGCCGTCGACGGCACGCAGCTCGATGGTGCCGGAGCGCCAGGCGTGCAACGGGCAGGCGAGCACGCGCAGGTTCTCCTTCGGCGCGAGTTTCGCTAGTGCTTCCTCGCCGTAGCCCGGCGCCACCAGCACCTCGACGAACAGCTTGCTCATCGCCGCCACGAAATCGAGGTCGGCGTCGCGGTTGGTGGCGACAATCGAGCCGAAGGCCGACGTCGGGTCGCAGGCGAGGGCGCGCTCGTAGGCCTCGACGAGGGTGCCGCCGATGCCGACGCCGCAGGGGTTGTTGTGCTTGACGATGACGACTGCCGGCGCCTCGAACAGCGAGACCAGCCGGCGCGCCGCGTCGGCGTCGAGCACGTTGTTCCAGGAGAGCTGCTTGCCCTGCAGCTGCCGCATGCCGCCGAGCAGCCCCGGCCCGTCGGCCAGGCGGTAGACCGCCGCGGCCTGGTGCGGGTTCTCACCGTAGCGCGGCAGGATCTCGCGCTCGAGCGAGACCTCGAGATGCTGGGGGAACGGCCCGTCGCCGCCGGCGTCCGCCGGCGCCGCCGCGCGTTCACCCAGCCAGCGGGCAATGGCGGCGTCGTAGCTCTGCGTGTGGGCGAAGGCCTTGGCGGCCAGGGTGCGGCGTAGCGGCTCGGGCACCACGCCGCCGCCCGCGCGCAGGGCGGCGAGCACGGCGGGGTAGTCCGCGGGGTCGACGACGATCGCCACGCCGGCGAAGTTCTTCGCCGCCGCCCGCACCATGGTGGGCCCGCCGATGTCGATCTGCTCGATGCCCGCCTCGAGCGTCGTCGCCGGGTCGCGTACGGTCTCGCGAAACGGGTAGAGGTTGACTGCCACCAGGTCGATGCGCTCGATGCCGTGCTCGGCGAGCGCGGCGAGGTGCGCCGGCTTGCTGCGGTCGGCGAGGATGCCGCCGTGGATGCGCGGGTGGAGGGTCTTCACCCGCCCGTCGAGGATCTCGGGGAAGCCGGTCACCGCGGCCACCTTGGTCACCGGCACACCGGCGGCGGCGAGGTGCTGGTAGGTGCCGCCGGTAGAGAGCAGCTCGACGCCGAGCTCGACGAGCCCGCGCCCGAAGCCGGCGAGGTCCGTCTTGTCCGACACCGAGAGCAGCGCGCGACGGGCTGGGAGCATCGAGGGGAGCCTCCGGGGTGTGGTGAGCCGCGGCCGTGCGACGGGCCGGCCGCAGGGTGGCGGGGGAGTGTACCAGCGGGCTGGGCGACGACGCCGATGGTAGATTGCGCGCCCACCGGTCGGTCCCATGGATGTCGTCGTCTTCGCGCTGGGCGGCGCCCTGCTCGCCGCCCTCGTCCGCGGCTGGCAGCCGGCGCCGAGCTGGCGTGCCGCCGGCGCCTACCTGCTGCTCGCCGGCGGCTTCTTCGGTGGCGCCCTCCTGACGCCGGCGCTGCAGGTGGCGAGCGACGTCGCCTACGCGCGCAGCCCCTGGTCGGAGACACGACCGCCGCCCGAGCGGCCGCGCAACGAGCTGCTCTCGGACGTGCCGATGATGATGGTGCCCTTCCGCGCCCTGGTGCGCGAGCGGCTGCTGCGCGGGCGGGCGCCGCTGTGGGCGCACGAGCTGAGCAGCGGCCAGCCGCTGCTCGGCAACGGCCAGTCGGCGGCCTTCGCGCCGCTCCACCTGCTGGCATCGCCCCTGCCGCCGGTGCGCGCCCTCACCGTCACTGCCGCCTGGCAGATGCTGCTCGCCCTGCTGTTGACGCACGCGCTGCTGCGGTCGCTCGGCGCCGGGCCGGCGGGCGCCGCGCTCGCCGCCGTCGGCTACGGGCTCTCGTCGTTCCTCGTCGTCTGGGCCTACTACCCGATGGGCATGGCGGCCGCATGGCTGCCGGGGGTGCTGCTGGGGATCGTCTCGCTGCACCGCCGGCAGCGGCACGCGCTGCCGGCGCTGGTGACCTGTGGGGCCGGCGCGGCGCTCGCGGGCCATCCGGAGAGCCTGCTGCAGACGGCCCTCGCTGCCGCGCTGCTCGCCGCCGCGCTGCTGGTGACCACGCGAGAGGCACGCGGGAGCTTCGCGGCGCGGCTCGGCTTCGCCGCGTTGCTCGTCGGGCTGCTCACCGCGCCGGGCCTGCTGCCGTTCGTCGAGGCGGCCCCCGAGAGCCAGCGTGGCGTGCTGCTGGCTTCGCTGGGTGGCGCCGCGCCGCTGCGCGAGTGGCACGGCGTCGAGCTGCGCGTGCTGGTGGACCCGCTGGCCTTCGGCAGCCCGCGCGACGACAACTGGTGGTGGACCCCCGCCAACTACAGCGAGCTCTGCACCGCCTGGATCGGGCTCGCTGCCCTGACGGTGGCTCTCGCCGGCGGCCTCGCCGGCGGGCGCGGGCGGGGGTGGGCGCTGGCCGGGGTGGTGGCGCTCGCCGTCGCCTTCGGCTGGCCGCCGCTGGCGGCCGTCGTCCACCACCTGCCGCTGCTACGGCTGTTGCAGCTGCCGCGGCTGCGCCTGCTGGCGGTGCTGGCCCTCGCCGTGGCTGCCGGCCTGGCGCTCGAGCGGCTGCCCGCCGAGCGGCGCGGGCGGTGGCTCGCCACCGGCGCGCTGCTCGTCGCCGCCGTCCTCGGCACGCTCTATCCGCCGCAGCGCGCGCTCTGGCAGCGGCTCTGGTGGGTGGCCGCCGTCCCGGGCTGCGCTGTCGCCGCGGCGACGCTGCTGGTGCCGCGGGCGCGGCGGGCCTTTCCGGCGGTGATCGTCTCGCTCACCCTCCTCGACCTGCTGCTGCTCGGCGTGCGCTTCAATCCGCTGGTGCCGGGGGACGAGGACCTCGGCGCGCCGCCGGCGGTGGCGCGGCTGCTCGCGGCCCGACGGGGTGCGCCGCCGTTCCGCGTCGCTGCCGTCGGGCCGGCCCTGTTGCCCAACCTCGCCGCTCTCTACGGGCTCGCCGACGCGCGGGTCTACGATCCGATGGCCCCCTGGGCGCCGCAGGAGGTGCTCGCGCGCGCCTGGCAGTCACCACGCGAGGGATTCCTGACGCTGCTCCAGCCCGGTGCAGTCGTGGCCGCGGGCGGCGGCGGGGAGCCGCCGGCGCAGCCGGCCCTCGACTACCTCGGTGTGCGTTACCTGCTCGCCGACCGGGCCCTCCCTCTGCCGGCGCCCTGGCGGCCCGTGTGGCAGCGGGGGAGCGACCGCCTGTGGGAGAACCGGGCGGCGCTGCCGCTCTTCTTCGCTCCGCGCCGCGTCGAGGTGGTGGCGAGCCAGTCCCTGGCCATTGCTCACGCCGCCGCCAATCGCGACTTCGCCGCGCTCGCCGTCGTCGAGCGGCCGCTCGCGGCGGCGCCGGGGCGCGAGGCGGAGGTCGGTGGCGGCGTCGTCCTGCGCCGCATCGACGCCAACGGCTTCCGTCTCGAGGTGGAGTCGCCCGGCGGCTGCCTCGTGGCCTCGAGCGTCAGCCACGCACGCGGCTGGCGCGTCGATATCGACGGCGAGCCGGTGCCGGCGCTCCGCGTCAACGGCGGCTTCCTCGGCTTCGTGGCGCCGCCGGGACGGCACCGCGTGCGGCTCGACTACCGTCCCGCCGGCTGGAGGTGGGGTCTCGCGCTGGCGGCCGCCGGCGTCCTGCTGTCGCTGCTGGCGATCGAGCGGACGCGGCGCGCAGCCAGACCGGCGGGCGGGCCGCTCAGCGCTGCGGCGCCCCGGTGAGCGGGCCGGCGCTCTGACTGCTGGGCAGCAGCAGCAGCTCGGGCGGCGACGCCCACAGCTGCGTGCGCGGGTCGGCGCCGCCGCCGGCGATCCACACGTAGCGCAGCACCTGCGCCAGGTCGGAGACGGCGTGGCTGAACGACACCGCGGCGACGCCGAAGGCCGTCGAGCGGTCGTCGAAGCCGTCGGCGCCGGCGCTGAAGTCGATGCGCCGGTACTCGTCGCCCACCAGCGGGTAGAGCTCGCGGCCACGCCGCAGCGTGCGGCCGACGAGCGAGCGCAGGTCGCGCGCGCTGTCCACCACCGGCTCGCCGGCGTAGAAGACCGGCGCGAAGCGTGGCCGCGCGCTGTCGGCGTAGCGCAGCCAGTCGGTGAAGTAGCGCCCCTCGGCGGGGTCGTCGCCCGCCGCATTCAGCGGGTTGTTGGCGTCGGCCACCCAGTGGGCGACGCGGCCCAGGCGGTAGACGATCTCGTCGAAAGGCGCCGGGCGGCGCAGGGCGGCGATGGCACCGGCCACCTCGTCGGCGAGCGTCTTGTCGAGCACCCCGCGGTCGCGGTTGCGGTAGTGGCGCTCCGGCATGCCCTCGGAGAACGGGGCGAGCACCCCTTCGCGGAAGCGGTCGGTGCGCTTCTCGATCTGCCGCGCCAGATCGGGCGGCGCTATGTGCGCGCCGGTGCGGGCGATCGCCACCTGGGTGGTCGGGTTCCAGGCGGCCGCGGGGGAGGCGAGCAGCGCGAGGACGAGCGCCGCCGGGGCGCAGCACACCGCGGCGAGACGGCGAGGCCTGGGGGGCACATGGACATTGTAGCTGGTACAGTGCCGCCCCGCACGCCGCATGGACCTGTTGCTCTTCCTCCTCGGCGGCTTCGCCCTCGTCGTGCTGGTGCGCTGGTGGCGAGGGGCGGTACCGCGCTGGGTCGCCATCGGCTACCTCGCGCTCGCCGGCCTCTTCTGGTCGCCCGGCCTCGCCACCCGCGGCGTGCAGGTGCCGGTCGACTCGGCCTACTTCTACCACCCCTGGTCGGACACCCAGACGCAGCCGGTGGTGGCCGGCAACGGGCTGCTCGGCGACGTCATCTTCCAGATGGTGCCCTTCCGCACGCTGGTGCGCGAGCGGCTGCTGCGCGGCGAGGCGCCGCTGTGGGCGCACTCGCTGTTCACCGGCCAGCCGCTGCTCGGCAACGCCCAGTCGGCGCCCTTCGCGCCGCTCCACCTCATGGCGCTGCCGCTGCCGCCGGTGCGCGCCATCACCCTCGCCGCCGCCTGGCAGATGCTGCTCTGTCTGCTGCTCATGGACGCCCTGCTGCGGGCACTCGGTGCCGGCACGGCGGCGGCGGTGCTCGGCGCGGTCGCCTTCGCACTCTGCCCGTTCCTCGTCTCCTTCGCCCTCTACCCGCTCGGCATGGCGGCGAGCTTCCTGCCCGGCGTCGTGCTGGGAATCCTCGCCCTGTGGCGCGGCGAGCGCGGCGGCCTCGCCGGCCTCGTCGCCTGCGCCCTGGCGCTCGCCCTCTCCGGGCATCCGGAGACGATCGCCCATGCGGCGGTGCTCGCTGGCTGCGTGGCCGGTGCGCTGCTGCTGCAGCGCGGGCCGCGGCCGCGGTGGCGCTTCCTCGGCGTGCTCGGCGCGGCCGCGGTGCTCACCGGGCTGCTGGCGGCGCCGGTGCTGCTTCCCTTCGTGCAGGTGCTGCCCGAGACCGCGCGCTGGCAGGCGGTGAAGGGGACCATCCTGACGCCGCCGTGGGTGCCGGCCGACCTGCGGGTGGTGGTCGATCCCCTCGTTTACGGCAGCCCGCGCGACGGCATCTGGACGCGGGCCGGAGCCAACTTCCACGAGATATCGACCGCCTGGGTGGGCCTGGTGCCGCTGGCGCTGGCGCTCGCCGGCGTCGCCGACCGGCGGCGCGGGTGGATCGTGCTCGGTGGTGCCTTGGCGCTGGCGGTGGCGTTGGGTGTCCCCGGCATCTCGCCTGCGGCGGCGAGACTGCCGGTCGTCAGTCTGGCGTTGCCGGTGCGCTATCGGTTGCTCTGGTGCTTTGCGCTCGCCGTCGCCGCGGCGCTCGCCGTCGACGAGCTGCCCCGGCGCGCGCGGGGTCGCTGGGCGCTCGTGGCGACGCTCGTCGCCGCGGCCGCGGCGCTGGCGCTGGTGCCGCCACCGGACCTGCGCTGGGAACGGGCCTGGTGGATCGCCACGCTCGGGGGTGGAGCAGTGGCGCTCGCCACGCTGCTGATCCCGCGGGCGCGCCCTGCCTTTGCCTGGGTGGCCGTCGGCGTCGTGCTCGCCGACCTGGCGCTCCTCGGCGTGCGCTACAACGCCTGGGTGTCGCCGCGCTTCGACCTCGCGCCGCCGCCGGTGCTGCGACCCCTGCTCGCCGCGGGCGCGGGTGCCGGCAGCACGAAGGCGGGCCCCTTCCGCGTGCTCGGCGCCGGCGGCTCGCTCAACCCCAACCTGGCGGCGATCTACGGCATCTGGGACCCGCGCCCGAACGACCCCATCGTGCCGGCGGCGACCGTGGCCCTCATCGACCAGGTGTGGGGCTACCCCAGCGTCAACGGGGTGGGGGGCCTGATCCGCCTCGAGCACGAGGGCATCGGCGTGCGCGCCCGTGGCGGCGACGCCGCGGCCCGCCCGCTGCTCGACTACCTGGGGGTGCGCTACTTCCTGGCGCCGCCACGCTGGAAGCTGCCGCTTCCCTGGCAGCGAGTGTGGCGCCACGCCGGCGGACAGATGTGGGAGAACCCCGCGGCGCTGCCGCTCTTCTTCGTCCCCGCGAGCGTCGAGATCGAGCGCGGCCGTGGCGAGGCGGTTGCCCGGGCGGCGGCCATCCGCGACTTCCGCGCCCTCGCCGTGGCCGAGGGTGACCCGACCTCGCCGCGCGAGCAGCGGGGCGGCGCGCGGCTGCGGCGGGTGACGCCCAATGGCTTCGTGCTCGACCTCGCCACCCCGAGCGGAGCGCTGGTGGTGTCGAGCGTCAGCTTCATGAGTGGCTGGCGCATCGACGTCGACGGCCGGGCGGTGAGGCCGCGGCGCGTCAACGGTGGCTTCCTGGGCTTTGACGCGCCGCCGAGGGCGCGGCGCGCCGTGGTCGACTACCGGCCGGCAGGGTGGACGTGGGGCCTCGCCCTCGCCGGGCTTGGGGCGGTGCTGGCCGTCGGGCTGGCGGGCCTCGACTACCGGCGCCGGCGACGGGCGACGCCGGTGTAGGCCGGCATCAGCCGCGCGCCCTCGTCATCGCGAGCGCAGCGAAGCGATCTCGACGTTGCGGCGGCGAGATTGCTTCGTCGCTCCGCTCCGCAATGACGAGGTCGCCCTCTCGGGGGCAAGTACCTAGGCCGCAGCCGCCATCGCCCGCGGCCGCACGATCTTCGCCACCACTAGCCCGGCGAGCGCGAAGCTCGCCACCTGGTCGACGAGCTGCGCCAGGGTGTACGCCGCCGGGAAGCCGTACCAGTCCCAGTAGCTCACCTCGATCGAGAACCAGGCGGCGAGGCCGAAGGAGGCGACGATGGCGACGCGGCGCCAGTAGGTGGCGCCGTGGGTGGCGACCCAGGCTGCCATCAGGACCGCCAGGATGTCGGTGAGCAGCTCGATGCCGAGCATCCGCGGCGTCATCGGCTGCTCGCCGTGCGGGTGATAGATGAGCAGCCCGGTGGGCCCGGCGACGTAGCGCTGCAGCCATGCCTTTTGCCCCTCCGGCGTCTTCGCTTGCGCGTCCATGCCGGGGAACATGTAGAAACCGGGCTCGTGCACGTTGGCGCGCAAGGCGGGCAGCACCGCATCTTCGTTGGGCAGATTGCGGATCCCAGCCTCGCCGAGCGGCGTCATCATGTGGGTGACCGACTCGGTGAGGAACATGACGAGGCCGCCGGCGAGGGCGGCGAGGACGACTGTCTTCATGGCTCCCTCCTCCCTTATGGGTGCGCAGGCCACGCTAGCGCGGCAACGGCCGCGACGGCTTCTCGATTCTTGCGGAGTCGCTCCTGGCGATCCTATTAGAGTGATGTGCGGATGTCCGACGCGCCGGCCAACGCCACACCGCAGCGCCTCGACGTCAGGGGCACGCTCTGCCCGGTGCCGGTGCTGCGCACCGAGCGGCGGGTGCGCCGCCTGGCGCCGGGGGCGCTGCTCGAAGTGCTCGGCGACGATCCCCTGATGCGGCTCGACCTCGCCGCCTGGTGCGCGCGCGAGGGGCACGAGGTGCTGGCGATGGAGGAGCGCGAGGGGGGCGTGCGCTGCCTGCTGCGCGTCGGCGGCGCCGGTCGATCTCGGCGTTGAGATCGCCCACTCCCGTCAGAGCGGCCGAGCGGCCTTCAGCCCGGGGCGCCGCCGGCGTCGAGGGCGCGCACCAGCCGCGCTGGCGCCACCACCCGGTAGGCATCCTCCACCAGATCGGCGACGAGGTCCCAGTCGGGCGACCCCTCGAGCCGCACTCCCAGCCAGCCGCGGTGACCGACATAGGGCGGCCGGAAGAAGCGCTGCGGGTCGGCGGCGACTAGCGCCGCCTGCGCCCCCTCGGGCGCCGCGCACCAGAACGCCAGCTTCTCGTCGTGGTGGTGGTCGGCGAAGTTGACGAACACCCGCTTGCCGGCGAACCAGGTCGGCTCGCCGTGGCTCAGCCGCTCGGTGACCTCGGGCAGGGCGAGGCAGAGCCGGCGCAGGCGCTCGAACGGGGCTTCCGCCATGGATGGAGTCTGCCACGGGGTCGAGCGCGCGCCCGGGCCGGCCGCCTTGACTTTGCCGCTACCCTGCTGGAAACTTCGCCGCTCGGGGCCGGCCCCGGTGCACCGTGCCGCCGGTCCCCAACCTGCCCGGGTAGCTCAGTAGGTAGAGCACACGACTGAAAATCGTGGTGTCGGTGGTTCAATTCCGCCCCCGGGCACCATTCTGGTCAGATACTTAGCAGAGCGGCCATGAGATCACCGCTGCCGCGGCTCTTCGCGCTGGCGCTCCCCACCCTGGCAGCCCTGCTGCTGGCCGGCTGCTGGGAGTCGAAGGAGCTGCTGCTCGACCCGGCGCACGCCGCCCGTCCGTTCGCCGACGGGGTGTGGTCGCGGACCGACGGCCAGGACAGCCAGCGGCTCACCAGCATCGCTGGCGGCTTCTACCGCGTGCACGGGATCGGCGAGGCCGATGCCGCCGATGACGCGAAGATGCTCTTCACCCCTCTCGGCGACGTCAACGGCAAGCCGGCCTACGCCTTCGCCATGCGCAGCATCAACGACGACCAGCTCGACAACTGGACGTATGGCGTCGTGCGTGTCGACGGGGCGGCTTTCGAGGAGTGGGCGCCGTCGTGCAACGACACCGCGGAGCTGGCGAAGCGTCACGGCGCCACGGTGGACCAGGAGCACGGCGGCGAGTGCGTCTTCGCCAAGGGGGACGAGCTGATCGCGGCCCTCAAGGAGCTGGCGCAGGGCAGCCGCTTCGATCAGCGCTACGACCGGCGGGCGGAGAGCGGGACTCCCTAAGACGGCGCAAGCCGCTGTCCGCTTTTGCCGCGCCGATCCCAGCGCCGCACGCATGGACTTGCGGCTCTCGCTGGACAAGTCTTGCATTTGTAGTAGCTTGGCCCCAAGGCGCGCGCTGGCACAGGCGCTGCTGTGCGTCCTAACCCGCATGAGCGCCATCCACGAGCTCCGCTTCGCCGCCCGTCAGCTGCGCCGCACGCCGGGTGTCACCGCCGCCGCGGTGCTCACGCTGGCGCTCGCCATCGGCGCCAACACCGCCGTGTTCAGCGCCGTGCGCGCCGTGCTGCTGCGTCCTCTGCCCTTCCGCGCCGCCGAGCGGCTGGTGGTCATCTGGGGTAAGCAGCCGGGGTCGCCCTTTCCCCGGCTGCCGCTCTCCTATCCCGACTTCGCCGACCTGCGCGCGCAGACCCGCACGCTCGCCGACGTGGCGGCCTGGACGTCGTCCGACCAGTCGCGAGCGGCGATCACCGGCGCCGGCGACCCGTTCGAGGTGCTCTACGGGGTCGCCACCACCAACCTCTTCCGGGTCCTCGGCGTGCGGGCGGCGGCCGGGCGCACCCTCTCGCTCGACGAGCGGGCGGCGGCGGCGGGCGCAGAGGTGCTCGTCAGCCACCGGCTGTGGAGCCGCTTCGGCCTCGACCGCCGGTTGATCGGCAGCACGCTGCGCCTCGACGGCAAGCCCTGCACGGTGGTGGGCGTGCTGCCGGCGGCGTTCCGCTTCGGCAACGCGCGGGTCGACGTCTGGATGCCGACGTTGCTCGACCCCGCCGGCAGCGGACCGCGCTCGCGAATGTACGCCCGCGGCGCCAAGTACCTCGGCGTGGTCGCACGGCGCGCGGCGGGCGTCGCGCCCGCCGCCGTGCAGGCCGAGCTGGCGGCGATCGCCGCCCGGCTGGCGCACGACGAGCCCTACTTCGATCGCGACCTCGGCCTCGAGCCGGTGCCGCTGCGCGAGCAGGTGGTGGGCGGCCGCCGACCGACGCTCTGGCTGCTGCTGGGGGCGGTAGGCGCGGTGCTCCTGGTCGGCTGCGCCAACCTCGCCCACCTGCAGCTGGCACGGGCGGCGCAGCGACGGCAGGAGCTGGCGCTGCGCGGAGCCCTGGGCGCGGGTCGCCTGCGGCTGGCGCGTCAGCTCTTTGCCGAGAGCTTCCTGCTGGCGGCGGCGGGCGGCGCCCTGGGGGTGCTGCTGGCGGCTGGCGGGCTGCGGCTGCTGCCCTTGCTCGGCGGCGAGAGCGAGAGCATCCTGGCGCCGTTCCTGGTGGCGGCCGGGGAAGTGCGGCTCGACCCGCAGGTGCTCGCTTTCA
>DASYUP010000439.1:0-2950 GCA_036001185.1 Thermoanaerobaculia bacterium | reverse complement strand
CACCGATGCCGCCGGCACACTGCGCATGGTGCGCTGGATGATGGGCGGCCTCGCCGTGGTGGGTTGGCGCGAGCCGCTGTGGCTGCTGCCCTGGCTGCTCGTCGCGCTCGCCGCGCACGCCGCGCGGCGCTGGGACCTCGACCTGCTGCTCGCCGGCGAGGAGGTCGCGGCGAGCCGCGGCGTCGCCGTCACGCGCCTGCGCCTCGGCCTGCTGCTCGTCGACTCGCTGGCGGTGGCGGCGCTGGTCTCGGTGGTCGGGCCGGTGGGCTTCGTCGGGCTCATGGTGCCGCACATGCTGCGGCGGCTGGTCGGCGCCGAGCACGCCCTGCTGCTCCCCGCCTGCGTGCTCGGCGGCGGCGCCTTCCTCGCCCTGTGCGACGCCGGCGCGCGCACCGCGCTCGCCCCTGCCGAGCTGCCGGTGGGCGTGGTGACGGCGCTGCTGGGCGGGCCATTCTTCCTCTGGCTGCTGCGGCGACGGTAGGATCGCGCCATGCTGCTCTATCGTCTAGGTCCCGAAGGCCTGTGGGCTGCCGGTCGCGACGAGCGGTCGCTGCGCTGGCTCTACTCGGACCCGCTGGAGACGCCTGCGGCCGCCTGGGAGCTGGGCAAGGAGGTCGAGCCCTCCTCGCTGCAGCCCCTGGCGCCCGCGGCGCCGCGCAAGATCGTCGGCATCGGCCGCAACTACCGCGAGCATGCGGCCGAGCTGGGCAACGCGATGCCGGCCGAGCCGCTGGTCTTTCTCAAGGCCACCACCGCGCTGATCGGTCCGCGAGAGCCCATCGCCCTGCCGCCGCAGAGCGCCGACGTGCAGTACGAAGGGGAGATCGCCCTCGTCCTCGGCTCGACCGCCCGCCGCGTCGACGAGGCGGCCGCCGCCGACGCCATCCTCGGCTGGACGGCAGCTTGCGACGTCACCGCCCGCGACCTGCAGCGGCGGGACCAGACCTTCGCCCGCGCCAAGTCGTTCGACACCTTCTGCCCGCTGGGGCCGGCCATCCACCTCGGCGTGCCGGGGCCCGAGGTCACCGTGGTCACCCGCGTCAACGGCGTCGAGCGGCAGCGCGGCCGGGTCGCCGACATGGCCTGGGGTCCGGCGGCGCTGGTCGCCTACGTCTCGCGCTTCATCACCCTCGAGCCGGGCGATCTGCTGCTCACCGGCACGCCGGCGGGCGTGGCGACGCTCAAACCCGGTGACCAGGTGGAGGTCGAGGTGAGCGACGTCGGTGTGCTCGCCAACCCGGTCGAGGCGCTGCGGCTGACGCCCAGCGTCGTCGGCGGCTGACCCGCCCGACGGCCGCACGATCGTGATCCGCCTCGCCCTCGCCGCCGGCATGCTCTCCACCTGGCTGGCCCTGCTGCTGCTCGGCTGGAGCTTTCACGGCGCCGTCTATCTGCTGCTCGCCGCCGCGCTGGCCGTCTTTCCCTGGCGACTGCTGCGCGCGGCGAGCGCCGGCGACGGCGACGCTGCCGACGACGATGACGCCGAGCGACGCCGGCCCTAGTAGCGGCGCGCCGAGCGGATATGCTGCACGGTATGCGGCGGTGGCAGCGGCGCTCCGGAGAGCTGCTCTTTCGCCACCCCTTGCTCAGTCTCGAGCGCCAGCTACTGGTCGCCGGGCCCGACGAGCAGCGCGAGGCGCTGGTGCTGGCTGCTCCCGACTGGGTCAACGTCATCCCGCTGCTCGGCGACGGCCGCGTGGTCATGGTGCGGCAGTGGCGCTTCGGCATCGCCGCGCCGACGCTGGAGATCCCCGGCGGCGTCGTCGACCCCGGCGAAGCGGCGGCCGACGCCGCCGCCCGCGAGCTGCGCGAGGAGACTGGCTACCGCGCCACCGCCTGGCGACGGCTCGGTGAGGTCACTCCCAACCCGGCCATCCTCGCCAACCGCTGCGCCACCTTCCTCGCCACCGGGCTCGAGGCGGGCGAGCCTCTGCCGGCGAGCCTCGACGAGGAGCTCGCCGTCGAGCTGGTGCCCCTTGCCGAGGTGCCGCAACGCGTGGCCCGCGGCGAGATCCATCATGCGCTGGTGGTGGCGGCCTTCTACCTGCTGGGGGCCAGCGGCGAGCCGGCCGACGAGCCCGCCGAGGGGCGCGATGGCTGAAGGGGCACCGCTCGCCATCAGCTTCGACGTCACCGGCACCTTGCTCGGCCTGCCGCGGCTGGGCGAGATCTACGCCGAGTCCTTCGGCCGCCACGGGCTGCCGGCGCCGGCGGCGGCGTTCGCGCCGGTGGTGCGGGAGGTCTGGCAGGAGTTCTCCATCCGCACGCCGCTCGGCGAGGACCGCTTCAGCGCCCACCCCGAGGGCGCGCGCGGCTTCTGGCGCGAGCTCGTCGCACGGGTGGCGGCGCGGCTGGGCCTCGCCACCCCGACGCCCTTCCTCGCCGCCGAGCTCTACGAGCGCTTCGCCCACGCCGACGCCTGGGAGGTGTTCGAAGACGCCCGCGCCACCCTGCCACGGCTGCGGGCGGCCGGGCTGCGCCTGGCAGTGGCGAGCAACTTCGACGGCCGCCTGCCGCGGCTGCTCGCCGACGCTGGTCTCGGCGACTTCTTCGACACCATCGTCTTCTCGGAGGAAGTGGGAGTGGAGAAACCCCACCCGGCCCTCTTCGAGGAGCTGCTCGAGCGCCTGGCGCTCCCCGCCGGCCGCGTCGTGCACGTGGGCGACAGCCGGCGCGACGACGTCGAGGGGGCACGCGCGGTGAGCCTGCAGGCGCTGTGGCTCACCCGCGATTCGCCGCGCGGCGACGTCCGCAGCCTCGCCGAGCTGCCGGCGCGGCTGCTGCGCGCACCGCCGGCGGACTGCTGAGCTGCCGGCTGTTAGTCTTGCCCCGTGCGCCGGCGAGCCATCCTGCCCGCTCCGCTGCTGGTGACGATCTGTGGCGTCCTCGCCGCCTGCCCGCGGGAGGCGCCGGCCCCGTCGGCGCCGCCGCAGGGGCGCCAGGGCAGCGA
>DASYUP010000438.1:0-2693 GCA_036001185.1 Thermoanaerobaculia bacterium | reverse complement strand
CGGCGGCCAAGGCGGCGGCGGTCGACGTCCTCAACAGCGCCAAGCAGAAGGTCATCGATCGCTTCGGCGCGCTGGTGGCGGGGAGCTCGGGCAAGTAAGGGCGCAACCAGTGAGGACGCATCCATGAGGACGCAACCAGTGAGAACCCATCCAGTGAGCGGGGGGCCCGCAGGGCGCTGGCTGGTCGCCGCCTTCCTGCTGGCGTCGACGGCGGCGGCGCCGCTCGTCGGCCAGCCGACGGCGACGTCCGAGCCCAAGGCGGCGGCCCACATCATCCTCGACAAGCCGATCCACGCCGGCGACCTGGTGGTCTTCCCCAGCCTCGACGACCCCAAGGTCTACTACTACATCTCCGACCAGCCCCACCTCGCCGTCGACGAGAACGGCAATCCCCAGTTCTCCTTCCTGCGCTGGGTGGAGAACGTGCGTTCCGGGGCGGAAGAGGCGGAGGCGCGCGAGGGCGGGGGCGGCGGCATCGTCCACGCCCTGGTCGAGCTGTCGGTCACCAAGGAGCAGATCCAGGACGCCCAGCGCGAGCTGCAGCGCACCGTGCCCGGCGCCAAGATCGCCGGCTTCGTGCCCTTCAGCTCCGGCATCTTCGGCATCGTCTCCTCGTTCAAAGACCCCAAGGGGGGCTTCTCGACCCAGGTGCTGGGCCTCGGCAAGGCGCCGCTACTCGACGGCGAGAAGGCGGCGATCTCGATCCAGCTCACCAAGCTCGGCGCCAAGGTGCTCTGGGAGTCGTTCGCCACCCCAACGCCCGACATCAGCTTCAGCTTCGAGATGGTGCTCGAGGGCTATCACTCGCCGCTGCGCGCCACCATCGAGGCCGACTGGGAGCAGGTCTACAAGCACAAGGCCTTCGGTGTCGGGCTCGCCTCGACCTACCTCAATGGCGAGATCACCGGCGCCTTCGACGACCTGCGCAAGAACGGCGCCATCAAGATCACCCAGGTGGGCGACGACTCGGCGATGAACCAGCTCATCAAGACCACCTACGAGAAGCTCATCGAGGCGATGTTCACCAAGGTCGACACGCTCGACCCGGCGCAGGCCAGCAAGGCGGGGGCCCAGGGACCTGCCGACCGCGCGGCGGCGCGGCTCAAGGAGGAGCGGGGCGTCGTCGAGGCCCGCAACGCCATCATCCGCACCGAGAACGCGGCCATTCGCACGCGCAACGCGGCCCGCGACAAGGCCCGCGCCGAGATGACGATCTCCTCGGACACCAGCGGCAAGGCCGCCCAGGCACAGTCCAACGCCGACTCGCTCAAGGCCCAGGCGGAGACCGCCCGCCACGACGCCGAGCTGCTGAAGACGCAGTGCGACGCCGCGAAGAAGCCCGCCACCCGGCCGATCGGCGCCTTCGAGCGGACCCAGCCACCCCAGTACGGTGGCATCGGCGCCGGCCAGACAGCCGCCCTCGAGGACCAGCCACCCTGGACCTGGCTGCAGGACAAGCCCCCCGCGGCACCCAAGCCGCCACCGCCGAAGCCGCCGCCGTCGAAGCCGGCTCCCCCGCCCGCGCCTCCTTCGGAACCGAGCAAACCCAGCGAGCCGGCGAAGCCGCCGACGGAGCCGGCCAAGCCGCCTGGCGAGCCGGCGAAGCCGACGGCCACACCGACGCCGTCGTCACCCCCCTCAGGCGACGCTGCCGCCTGCGACGTGGAGGTCAACGCCGCCAAGCGCAAGGCGGACACGCTCGACGCCGATGCCAAGAAGGCCCAGACCGAGGCCGACGCCCTCAAGAAGGGCACCCGCAACGCCGACACCGAGCGGCTGGCCGGCGAGTCCAACGAGAAGGAGAAGAGCGAGGACTCGGGTCCCAGCTTCTCCGTCTTCGCCAGCTACGAGATGCGCGAGACCCGGCAGACCGGAACCTTCGTGCTCGACATGAACAAGTACATCACCGGCTCCATCCCCACCCGCTTCGACGAGAACATCGGCGACCTGCGCCGGCTGATGAAGGACACCTCCCACTTCCATCAGGTCAACCTCGACGACCCGCTCTACAAGCAGCGCGAGATCGTCGCCATGGTCGACGGCTTCGACGCCAAGGACTTCGGCGAGTGGGTCAACTTCGTCACCGTGCAGCTGCGCAAGAAGCACGCGCAGGGCGCCGAGACCACCGACGAGGTGCGCATCGACCGCAAGAACTTCAACAGCGCCGGCAACGCCTTCAAGCTGCTCTACGGCTGGGACGGCGACACCGACCGCAAGAAGTGGCTCGACTACGAGTACCGCGCCACCTGGAGCTTCTTCGGCGGCAGGGAGGTCGCGCTGCCCTGGCAGCACGCCACCGCCGGCGCCATCAACCTGGCGCCGCCCTTCGAGCGCCGCAAGATCTCGCTCGAGGCCGACCCCGATCGCATCGCCGCCGCCGGCGTGCGCCTGATCACCACCAAGATCTTCTACACCTCCGGCGGTGAGGAGCAGGTCAAGCAGGTGACCCTCAATCCGGCCAAGAAGGAGCTCTCGGCCGACGTCCAGTTCCTGCTGCCGGCCAACGCCTACGACTACGGCTATGAGGTGCTGTGGCGGATGCCGGGCAACAAGACGGTCTCCTCGGGGCGGCAGACGACCAGCGAGGGCGTGCTGTTCGTCGACGAGATCCCCACCACCTCGGCGGGAGGCACGTCGTGAAGCACGCGGCACCGCCGCGCGGCGCGTCGCTCACCGCCATCTGGCTGCTGGCC